>JANOJK010001136.1:0-3678 GCA_031408165.1 Acidobacteriota bacterium
GAGTCAAAGGGGTCGGGATGCGGCTGTACATCGAGGCCGACGACAACATCGATGAAGTCGCCGCCCGTGCCAGGCAGGCTGGCGTCGCCCTGACGACGGAGCCGCACGATACAGAGTGGGGCGCCCGTGCGTTTGACGTCAGGGATCCGAGCGGGTTCGTGCTCACCATCGCTTCTCCGGCGCCCAATCCGGCGAAGTAGTGCGGTACGGCTCGCTGCCGCTGAAATGCCAGCCGAACACGAGGGTCACGAGGTTGCCCCGGATCATATGGGGCGCGACATCACCGACGTACAACGACGCCGTTGAAGAGGCGCTCTGCTTCGGATGGATCGACAGCAGGATCAATCCTGTTGGCGATGCCTTCTACCATGCAGATGTTCACACCGCGGCAGCTGAGGAGCGCCTGCGACGTCATCCCTCTTCTCTCATGGTGCGGGTTCCGAAAAATTCTTTCGACGGACTCCCGAGCGAGTGTTCGCAGCACGACTTCGGTGAGGTGTGGGTCACGTATCAGGATGGCACCGAGGCCAAGGTGCATGTCTTTGCGTCGCGGCTCAAGTACTCGCGCTGGGTCGAGGTTTCGCTGGTGCCCGATGAGCGTGTCGAAACGCTGGTCCGCGCGCTGGTCGAGCATCTCGCGGCCTTCGGCGGCATTCCCCTGGTCGCCGTCTTTGACCGCCCGAAAACGATCGCGCTGAAATGGGGCCGCGATGGTGTCGTCACGGACTGGAATCCGACGTTTGCCGGCGTGGCGCTCGATCTCGGCATCGGCGTGGAGGTGTGCTGGCAGTACCGGCCGCAGGAGAAAGGCAGCGTGGAGAATCTGGTCGGCTGGGTGAAGAATTCCTTCTTCAAGCAGCGGCGCTTCCTCGACCGTGCCGACCTGGAGCGGCAGTTGCGCGAATGGCTCACCGAGGCGAATACGATCCGCCCCTCCCGCGCGACCGGCGTGCCCCCGTCCGCGCGCATCGCGGAGGATCGCGCGCGGTTGCGACCGCTGCGCATCGCCCCCGCCGATCTGGCGCTGCGGATCCCCGTGAGCGTCAATCCGACGGGCGTGGTGATCCACGATGCCCATCCCTACTCGAAGCGGAGGGCCTGGACGCGGCCGAGCACGGCGGTATCCACTCGCCGCGTCGGAGGCCGGTCATGATGGCCGCGGACACCGATCTCGACGCCCTCTTCAAACGCCTGCATCTGGCGAATGCGCGACGCGTTTGGCGCGGTCTCATCGACCGCGCCGAGGGCGAGCGGTGGTCCTACCGAGATTTTCTCACGCTGCTGACGACCGAAGAGATCGCCCATCGGCAGCAGACGCGGCTCGCCCGGCTGACGCGACGAGCGCACTTTCCCTTTCTCAAAACGATCGACGATTTCAATTTCACGTATCAATCCGCGCTCCGCCTCCAGATGCTGGGCTCGGCCTTGACCGCCGATTTCGTCACCGAAGGCCGGTCGCTGATCCTAGCCGGCAAACCCGGCCGCGGCAAGACGCACCTGGCCATCGCCGTTGCGTACCGCGCCATTCAAAATGGCTTCGACGCCTTCTTCACGACCGCCGCCACCCTCATCGACGATCTCTCGGCCGCCTTTCGCGCCGGCGAGTTGGCCCACGCGCTCCAGACCTACACGCATCCAGCGGTCCTGGTCGTCGATGAAGTGGGCTATCTCACCTACGGCACCGACGCGGCGAATAGCTCTTCCACGTCGTCAACGAGCGCCATCGCCGACATCGCCCGATGATCTTCACGACCAACAAATCACTGAAAGCCTGGGGACGCGTCCTCCACGACTACGATCTCGCACAAGCCATTCTCGATCGGGTGCTCGAGCGTGGGCGTCTGCTGCGGCTCGACGGACCCTCGGTACGCACCTGCACGTCAACCTTGACGAGGCGATGAAAGAGGATTCAGATCAGGAGGCCGACCTGGTCAGAATTTCCGGAAAAAGGCGGTCAGAATTTCCGGAACCCACAGTCGGTGTAATAGTCCTGCATGACGATGGCGTCCGCGTCCGGAGGTCTTTTCCACTCGCCATCGCTCCGCGTGAGATCGTCGTGGCCGTGGGCGCTTCACAAAAGTACAGCAACACGAAGGCTGGGGGCCACCGCGAGAGCCCGCACATGCTTGCGCACCTCACCCTCGGAAGAAGGGTCGGGAACCCCGAGGAATCGAACGACGTTGTGGGAACTTCGACGATCCGCGCCGGCCGACGAGCGTTGTCGGCCGGCGCGAAAAGGCGAGTTACTGGGGAGGACGAATTTCGCAGATCGTGAGGTTGTAGCGGTCGTTCGTGGGCGCGATGTCATTGATGGTGACGGTCGTGCCGCTGGCCGCGACGAGGTTCGTCGTGCGCTGGACCCAGAACGTGTCGCCGTCGGTCGCGAAGTACTGACTGACGAGCGTCTGATTCGGTCCGAGCGTCCGGGCCGTCGGGCTGTCCCAGTCGCTGCCGACGCCGATGACGAGCGAGTTGGCGCGCGTGGTCACGAGCGAGGCCGTCGGGGCGCCGACGAGCGCGTTGCCCGAGCCGGTGGCGCCGATGGCGCCGGATCCGCCCGTCCCTGTGGTGTCCACGCCCTTGAAGCTCATGACGGTGATGGCCGCCGCCACGCTCTGAGACAAGGTGGCGACGACGGTCACGCTGGTCAGCTGGGTGGGCGCGAACGCGCGCCAGATTTCCGCTGTCCCGCGCTGCGCGTTGGTCCGCCGCACGAGCGTCCAGGTCAGCCCCGCGCCGGTGACTCTCGTGACGGTGGTCGGGTTCGCGTTGACGTTGTCGGTCGCCACGAAGGCGAGCAGCAGCTCGTTTCCGGCGGTCGTCGAGAACGCCCCGGAGGACATCGACGTGCTCCGGGTCGATCGGCCGACCGCCTTGGTCGCGTCGATCGTGACTACGCTCGGCGGGGCGGCTGCGGTGAAGTCGGCCCCGCCGGCGCTGACGCCGTTTGCGATCGCGACCACGCGGTTGCCCGGCGTGAAGACGAAGCCGCTCTTCGACGGCGTGACCGTATAGCTGCCGTTGGGGAGCCCGCTGAACGTGTAGCTCCCCGCGGCGTCCGTTGTCGTGGTCCCGCCCGGGCCGCCCGCCAGCGTCATCGTCACGCCGGCCCCGCCCGGCAGCGGGCCAATCGCGCCCGTCAGCGTGACGGGCTGGGCCGCAAAGTTCACGCCCGCCACGTCCGCTCCGGCGATCGTGACGGACTGGCTGCCCGGTGCGAAGGTGAAGCCCGGCTTCGCTGGCGTCACCGTGTAACCGCCGTCCGCTAGCCCGGTGAACGTGTAGTTGCCGGACGCGTCCGCGGTGGTCGTCGCGCCGCTCGTGCCGGTCAGCGTCACGGTCGCGCCGCTTCCGCCGGACGCCGGCGCGAGGGTGCCGGAAATCCTCCGGTTCGGAAGGAGCTGCGCGGTGAAGTTCACGTTCGCCGCGCTGATGCCGCCGGCAATCGTCACCACCTGGCTCGCAGGCGAGAACGTGTACCCGCTCTTCGACGGCGTCACGGTGTAGGTGCCGTTGGCCAGGGCGCTGAACAGGTAGGTCCCGGCGGCGTCAGCCGTGACGAGGCCGCTCCCCGCGCCCGTCAGCGTCAGCGTCGTGCCCGCGCCGTCGGCGCCTGGCGCGATCGCGCCCGACAGCGTGACCGGGCTCGCGGTGAAGTTCACGCCGGCCACGTCCACT
>JANOJK010001155.1:0-6707 GCA_031408165.1 Acidobacteriota bacterium
CCGGGGCTTGCGGAAGCCGTGGATGTGATCGACGCGCCGGATCCCCTCGTCGAGCGCGCGGTTGGCGGCGTCCTGCAGCTTCAGGTCCAGCGCCGTCTGCACGGTCAGGCCATTCTGGTACAGGGCCTTGGACCCGTAGCGCCCTTCCAGTTCCTTCCGCACCTCCTCGAGGAAGTAGGGGGCCGCGGAATTGGCTTCCGTCCGCGCCGGCGCCAGCGCGATCGGCCGCGCCTTGGCCTCGTCCGCCTCCTTCTGCGTGATGAACCCCTTGTCCGCCATCTGCTGGAGGACGTACGTCTGCCGGCGCTTGGCGCGCTCCATGTTCACCGTCGGCGCGTTGCGCCACGTCTGCAGGATGCCGGCGAGGGTCGCGGCTTCGTCGAGCGAGACATCCTTCGCCGGCTTGCCGAAGTAGGTGCGGGCGGCCGCTTCCACGCCGTAGGCGCCTTCCCCCAGGTACATCTGGTTGGCGTAGAAGGTGAAGATCTCGTTCTTCGTGTAGCGCTTCTCGATCTGCACGGCGACGATCGCTTCCTTGATCTTGCGCTCCGGGCTCACGTCGCCAATCTGATACCCGACGGCCTCGGGAAACAGCCCGCGCGCGAGCTGCTGGGTGATCGTGCTCGCGCCCCTCGGACGGGAGTAGTGCCCGGTCACGGCGCCGCGCGCGGCCCCCAGGACGGCGCGGGTCGCCGCCAGGAAGATGTGTGGCACGCTCAGGCCGAAATGCTTCTCGAAGTCGGCATCCTCTGCCGCGATGATCGCGTGCCGGAGCCTGGGCGAGATGGCTTCGTACGGAACGACCACGCGGCGCTGGGTCGAGAACTCGCCCACCACCTCGCCGCGGGACCCGAAGACGCGCGTGATCGTGCTCGGCGCGTAGTCGTCCAGCGCGGAGATCTGGGGCAGGTCGCCGGCGAACGCGAACAGAACGCCGCTGATCGTTCCCAGAAACGCCGCGAGCACGAAGAGCACGACGAGACCCGCGCTCCTCGCCAGCCGTACGACATATCTAGCCATTTTCGATTGGCGATTGGCGATTGCCGACGTCAGGAGTCGGCAAGCGCAATGCTACGAGCCGCCTCGCCCGCCGCGGCGCGGGACAGCGGCGCCAGGGCGCGACGCCGCGCCGTCTCGTGGAGCAGCCTGGCGGTCGGGTGGCGGCTGTCGGGCAGATCCTTCACCGCGGCTCGGGGCGCGCTCGGCGGGAGCGGCGCGCTCCTGCGGCGGTTGCGGCGGCGGAGCAGAGCCGGCACGAGGACGGTCGTACGCGCGGGGTGCGGTCTCGCGCGCGGCTGCGGGCGGCGGGGAGTACGCCGGGTCTGACGGGCTTTCGGCGCGGCCCGGGCGACGCGACGCTCGCGGATCGTCGCCACGGGGCGCGGCCGGCTGATACGGCGCGTCTGCGCGGGGCGTTCCCTGAGACGCATCGACGGGCGAGCCCTGACCGAAGGGCTCGTAACGTCGCGGCCTGGACTGACCGAAGGGCTGCGCCATCGGCCGCTCGACGCCGGGCGTCGCGGCGGCCGGCGCGCGATCGGACTCGGGGTTCACGCGACGCCCTGGCACGCCGGGGAGCGTTCGCGCCTCGCTCCCGCCGCGCTCGGTGCGCCCGGGTTCGTTGTCGGACCCCTCAGAGCGGCGCGGTACGGCGAACCCTTCGCGCGCGGGCGTGCCCTGAGTCGCCTCGTCCGGCCTGTCCTGAGCCGCGTCAACGGGCCTGCCCCGAGCGGGGTCGATGGGCGTTCCCACGGGCGCCGGTCCACGAGGCGCGGGACGCCCGGTCTGGGACCGCATGATCTCGTCGCCGCGGTTCACATAGCGAGGCGTCACGCCGACGCGCGGCACGGCGACGTCCCTGCCGGCGGATCCCGCTTGTGCAGGCGACGCCGTCGGCCTGGAGTTGTCGCGCGGCATCCCCTGGCTTCCGCCTTGGGGCTCGTCGTGTCTCGAACCCGTCCACCGAATCGGCGTCGCGCTCCTGGGCACCGCGATGTCCCGCGAGAAGCCGGGCGCTGACGGGCGAGTCTCGAAGCGCGGCCGCCGGCTGCGATCGAAACGATCCCAGTTGACCGCGCGCTGGTGGACGGAATAGCCGCGGTTGCCGAAGTGCGAGACCGACACCGCCGTCCAGGCACGCCACGGCGAGTAGTAATTCGGGCCGGCCCGGTACAGGTCGATCGCGATCACCGGCCGGTTGTCGAAGCCGAGCGGGCACCAACTGACGTACCCGGGGGCGTACCCCCAGGACACGTACGCGGGCGCCCAGCGCGAGGACGGCCTCCAGAACCAACTCCCCGCCGAGAAGCCCCAGCGCCCGTAGTGGTGCGTCGGCCAGGCGAAGCGCTCCGTGCCGATCCAGGTCCAGCCGTAGCGCGGATACGAGGCCCAGCGACCGTAGTAATAAGGACGCCAGTCCGACGCGACGCGTGGATACCACGCGTACCCGTCCGACTGCGTATAGCGCCAGTCGCCATCCTGGTCGAGGACCGGCGCGTAGGACTGCATGTCCGGCGGGAGGTACTGCGACGACACCCCGAGGCGTACGTCACGCCGTGATTCCGACCACCGATCGAACCCGTCCCAGGTCGCCGAATTGTAGGCGTATGCGTACGAGGGCGCCAGGCCGGCGCTCGCATACGCCCGCTCACCCGCGCGAACCGGCGTGGAGCCGGCATCGGTGAAGACCTCCGCTGCGCCGCGGACGACGGCGACCTCGAGCTGTACCTCGGCATTGCCGCGGAGGAGCGCCACCCGGTACTCGCCCGGTTGGGTGATGCGCGCCGACCCCGCGGGCGAGTCGATGCGATAGCCCACGGCCTGCGCGGGGCCCCGGATGTTCAGCCGCAGGCGGCCATCGGTCAGGCGCACGAGGTCATCCGACTGCACGTCGATCGTCGAGCGCACGTCGAGGTGCAACGTGCTGCCATCCGCAAAGAGCACTTCGACGCGGCCGTCGGCGCCGGTGCGCAGCCGGTCGCCGCTCAAAAGCGGCATGTTCAGGGGGGAGTTCTCCGCGCGCCCTTCGCGCTCGAGCGAGGCGGCGCCTTCCACGTGCGCGACGTGCGCCGGGGCGACCGCGTCGGCGTCGGTCACGGGTGGTGTCTGCGCGGACAGCGGCGCGTCGCACAGGAAGGCCGCCAGGACGAAGGTCACGGCCAGACGTGGGAGCATGAATCGACCTCTTCGAATCGGGTCGCAATGACCAGATTCCTCTCGGCAGGTGGCAAGAGTCAGTATAACACCGACTTACGAGGATCGCAGAAACTGCGAACAGCTGCCCTTGACACGTTCCGGCTCAGATTTTATACTTAGAACGTTATAAAGCTTACAAAGGCGAGGGCATAGGACATGAGCAAGATTATCGGCATCGACCTGGGCACGACGAACTCCGTGGTGGCGGTGATGGAAGGCGGCGAACCCGTCGTCATTACCAACCCGGAGGGCAGCCGCATTACGCCGTCGGTGGTGGGGTTCACCAAATCGGGCGAGCGGCTCGTCGGTCAGGTGGCCAAGCGCCAGGCCGTCACGAACCCGGAGAACACCGTGTTCTCGATCAAGCGGTTCATGGGCCGGAAGCACGAAGAAGTCAACGAAGAGATGAAGATGGTCCCGTACCAGATCGTGCGCGCCTCGAACGCCGACGTGCGCATCAACGCGGGCGGGAAGGAATATTCGCCGCCCGAGGTGTCCGCGATGATCCTGCAGAAGCTCAAGCAGGCGGCGGAGGAGTACCTCGGCAGTGCGGTGAGCAAGGCCGTCATCACCGTGCCCGCGTACTTCAACGACGCGCAGCGCCAGGCGACGAAAGACGCCGGCCAGATTGCGGGTCTCGAGGTGATGCGCATCGTCAACGAGCCGACGGCCGCGGCGCTCGCCTACGGTCTCGATAAGAAGAAGGACGAGACGATCGCCGTCTACGACTTCGGCGGCGGGACGTTCGACATCTCGATCCTCGAGGTCGGCGAAGGGGTCGTCGAGGTGAAGGCCACCAACGGCGACACGCACCTCGGCGGCGACAACCTCGATCAGCGGATCATCGAGTGGATCATCGAGGAGTTCAAGAAGGACGAGGGGATCGATCTCGGCAAGGACCGGATGGCGCTCCAGCGCCTGAAGGAAGCGGCGGAGAAGGCGAAGATGGAGCTCTCCACCGTCATGGAGACCGACATCAACCTGCCGTTCATCACGGCGGACGCCACCGGGCCGAAGCACATGGTGAAGAAGCTGACGCGCTCGAAGTTCGAGCAGCTCGTCGAGGAGCTGCTGCAGCGGACCGTCGGCCCCACCAAGCAGGCGCTCGCCGACGCCGGTCTCGACCCGAGCAAGATCGACGAGGTCGTGCTGGTCGGCGGATCGACCCGTATTCCGCGCGTCCAGCAGATCGTCAAGGAGCTGTTCGGCCGGGAACCGCACAAGGGGGTGAACCCCGACGAAGTCGTCGCGGTCGGGGCGGCCATCCAGGCCGGCGTCCTCGCGGGCGAAGTCAAGGATCTCCTGCTGCTCGACGTGACCCCGCTGTCGCTCGGCATCGAGACCATGGGCGGCGTCCTGACGACGCTGATTCCGCGCAACACCACGATCCCGACGCGCAAGAGCGAGATGTTCTCGACGGCGGCGGACAGCCAGACGAGCGTCGAGGTGCACGTGCTGCAGGGCGAGCGCCCGATGGCCCGCGACAACCGCACGCTCGGCCGGTTCCACCTCGCGGGCCTGCCGCCGGCGCCGCGCGGCGTGCCGCAGATCGAGGTCACCTTCGACATCGACGCCAACGGCATCGTCAACGTGTCCGCGAAGGACATGGCGACGTCGAAGGAACAGAAGATCCAGATCACCGCCTCGAGCGGCCTCTCGAAGGACGAGGTCGACAAGATGATGAGGGAGGCGGAGTCGCACGCCGAGGAGGATCGGAAACGCAAGGAAGAGATCGAGACCCGCAACCACGCCGACCAGGCAGCCTACGCGGCCGAGAAGATGCTCAAAGACTCGGGCGACAAGGTGTCGGCGGCCGACCGCGCGCCGATCGAGACCGCCTTCGAGGACCTGAAGTAGGCGATCGAGAAGGGGGACGTCGCGGAGATGAAGCGGACGATGGAGACGCTCAACTCGGCGCAGCACAGGGCCGCGGAGGCGATGTACAAGAACGCCAGCACGGCCGGCGCCGGGGCAGCGTCAGGCGGCGGCCAGCCCGGTGGCGGCGCCACATCAGGCGCGTCGGCTCCTGGCGACGACCGCACTGCGTCGAATGCAGACGTGATCGACGCCGAAGTGGTCGAAGAGGAGAAGAAGTAAGGGGTCAATTACCCGATTACCCGATTGCCGATTCCCGATGGATCTCTACTCGCTGCTCGGCCTGGCTCCCGGCGCTTCGCCCGCGGACATCAAGCGGGCGTATCGGCGGCTCGCGCGGCGCTTCCATCCCGGGATCAATCCTGGCGACCGCGCCGCGGCGTCGGTGTACGGGCGGATTTCCGAGGCCTACGAAACCCTGGCCGATCCGGATCGGCGGCGCGCCTACGATTCGGCGGGGCCGGCCCCGTCCGAAGGGGCGCCCGTCACCTTCGAGTTCACGGGATTCGATTTCTCGTCGGACGCGCACGGTCCCGAGGCGGCGACGTTCACGGAGCTCTTTGCCGAGGCGATGCATCCCGCGCGGTCGGCCGACACCCGGCGTCCGGAGTCCGGGGCCGACATCCACGGCGTGGTGACGGTGTCGTTCGAAGAATCGATGCGCGGCGTCGAGCGGCAGGTTGTGGTCACGCGACAGGACGTGTGCGACCCGTGCCGCGGGCTCGGCGCGGTACGGACGCCGGAAGCACGATGTGCCCCCTGCCATGGCACCGGCAAGGTGCGGTGGGCGCGCGGCCACATGGTATTCACGAAAAGTTGCGCCGCGTGTGACGGGAGTGGACGGCAACGCACGCAGCGCTGTGCCGCGTGCGGGGGGCAGGGGCGCCACGTGCGGACCGACGCGGTCCCGGTGGTGCTGCCGGCGGGGGTGAGCGAAGGGGCGCGGCTGCGCGTCGCCGATCGCGGCCACGCGGGACGCTCGGGCGGCCGCAACGGCGATTTGTATGTCACGGTGCACGTGCAGCCGGACCCGGTGTTCCGCCGCCAGGGCGACGACCTTTGCGTGGTGATGCCGATCGGGGTCCACGAGGCGGTCCTCGGCGCGCGGGTGGACGTGCCGTCGCTCGAAGGGCCGGTCAAGCTCCGGGTTCCGCCCGGCACGCAGGCGGGACAGCGCTTCCGGCTGCGCGACCGTGGCGTCCCGACGGCGAACGGCGGGCGCGGCGACCTGTTGATCGAAGTCCGGATCGTCCTGCCGGGCGTCGTGGATGAGCGCGGCAAAGAGCTGATGCGCGAGTTCGGGAAACTGTACGAAGAGACGCGCCGGAGTTGATGGCCGATACCCAATGCTCGAAGTGACGCATTCGACCTTTGATTGATATGGCCAAGCGGGGCGGCAAAGCCTATTACATGATCAGCGCGGTGGCGCAGAAGTACACCATCCACCCGCAGACGCTTCGCTTGTACGAGCGCGAGGGGCTGCTCAAGCCCTCACGCACCGAGGGCAACACCCGCTTGTACTCGGAACAAGACCTCGAACAGCTCGAAACGATCCTGTCGCTCACGCGCGACCTCGGCGTCAACCTCGCCGGCGTGGAGATCATCCTCAACATGCGCCGGAAGATGGAGCAGATGCA
>JANOJK010001192.1:0-1925 GCA_031408165.1 Acidobacteriota bacterium
CGGCCGAGCGCCGTGGATCGCGCACGGCCCGCGCCACGTGCGTCAGGCCGTGCGTCTTCACCGAGAGCGGAAGAACGTCGCTACCGCGCGAAGCAATAGATTCGGCCGGCGCCACCGCGCGGCGCGGTGTTCGAGCAGTTCTGGTTCGCGTGCGCCGAATTCCACGAGATGACGGTGCCCGCCGTGCTGCCGCCTGCGCCAAAGCCGTCCGAGTGGCCAATCTGGGCGAACGTCGTGGCCGCGTCCGACGTCCAGTCGTTGCAGGTTCCGCCGATGAAGACGGTGCCGTCAGCGTTCGAGCCGGTCAGAATGTCGTGCTCGTTCGGCGTGGGTGAATTGGCCCACTGTCCGTTGATGCGCTGACCACGCTCATCGAGGAAAATCGCGGCGTCGCCAGTGCGGGCGTGCAGCTCGGTGAGATTGGCGGCGACAATGGTCCCCGCGGCATTGTGCCAGGGGCCGGCGCCGATGCGATTGCGCGCGTGCGTCGGCTGGTTGCCGTTGTCAGGATCCCGTTCGACGCTCAAATAGGCGCGCCATGTTTTGGCGCCCTGTCCGGCGGCGGCGCCCAGGGCCTGACACGTGGCGTCTGCCCCGCGCAAGCCTCCCAGGTTGCCAGTGACGCTGGTGCGACTGCTGACAAAGAAACTCAACGTCGGGCCCGACGGGCTCGTGGGGGTCGTGGTTTCCTTGTCGCAGGAGGCCGCCAGCACGGCAGCCGCGATGACGAGTAGAGGGTTGTACCTTTTCATGAACGTCGCCTCCCGATCGAGATCCAGGTGCCGGAGGACTGGATGCGAGGAGCAGTGTAATGCGGCGCGGGTGTTTCTGCAGCCAGCTGTGCCATGATGGGCGCGCCATGCGACTCATTGTTCTTGCGGCGGCCCTTTCATTGTCCGTCCCGGCGGATTCCACGGCTGACACCCACAAGTTCAAGCCGACCTCCGGCGTCCAGACCTTCGCGGTGCGAACGCCGGTCCTGAAGATTCGGCCGGGGGATACGGTCGAGACCGAAACCTTCTCGCGGCCCGGCGACTACTACGATCCGACGACAGCGGGTCCGTGGCCAGGCGAAGTCGGGCCCTTTCACATCGACGGCGCCGCCGCCGGCGACACGCTGGTCGTCCGCATTCTGAAGCTGACGCCGAACCGCGACATCGCGATCTCGAATGTCACGCCAGGCGGCATCAGCGCGGTGGCCGGCGACGGCCGCACGCGGATGCTGAATGACCCACTGCCCGCGCGGCGCTTCGTGTGGCAGCTCGATCGCACGCGCATGACTGGCACCCTCGCACTGCCCAACTCGGCGAGCAAGCGGATCGAGTTCCCGCTGCGGCCGATGCTCGGACGCGTTGCCGTGGCGCCCGCGGGCGAGGAAGCCTGGGGCGGGCTGTGGCCGGGCGACTTCGGCGGCAACCTCGATGCGTCGGATGTTGCCCAGGGCGCCACGATTTATCTGCCGGTCTTTCATCCGGGCGCGCTCTTCTACTTTGGCGATTTCCACGCCCTGCAGGGCGACGGCGAGATCGCCGGCTCGGGCCTCGAATCCACGGCCGACGTCACGTTTCAGTTCGAGGTGATCAAGGGCCAGCGGATCCGCTGGCCGCGGATCGAAGACGACACCTACATCATGGTGGCGGGCAGCGTGCGGCCGCTCAGCGACGCCCTCCGGATCGCGTATGTCGAGCTCATCGACTGGCTGGTCACCAGCTACGGCTTCGAGAAGATGGAGGCCTATCAGGTCGTCTCGCAGGGCGGCGTGGTGCGGGTCGCGAACATGGTCGATCCCAACTACACGGTGATTGCGAAATTCCCCAAACGGTTCCTGCCTCCGCGCCGCTGAGCACGCAGGCTGAGGCCGCGGGCCGGATCGGCGTCCCATTCCAGCGCCTCAACGGCCCTGGTGCGCGGCCGGCGGGGCGTGA
>JANOJK010001202.1:0-1836 GCA_031408165.1 Acidobacteriota bacterium
CCCTTCATGAAGACGCGTCGCGAGAACATGGCTATCTCCTCTGGAATTCCGGGGAACCGAGGGTGAGCGCAGCGATCTGGGCGGCGTGCTTCGCCTTCGCGATCGTCGCCGCGGTCGTCGCCGACACTTCGTTGCCGAGTACGGCGCCGACAGGGCTCGTGCCGGGCTGCACACCGCGCATGCGCCCGCCGGCCAGCTGCAGAGCGAAGTTCATGCGGCTCAGCAGGGCGCCCGTGTTGACCCACGCGTCGGCCGTGTCGGCGTAGCCGGTCGGGGGCTGGCACATGTAGAGCGGCATCCCGAGTTGCCGGACCGCCTGGGCCAGCGGCAGCGCGTCGCGCACCTCCGTCCCGGATGCGCGGACCGCCGAGACGACGAACTCGAAGGGTGTCTTCACCTTGGCGCGGTAGGCCTCGGCCGAAAAGAACTCAGGGGACGTGATGATGGTCCGCACCACTTCGCGGATATCGCCGTCGGTCTCGCGGAAGCGCGCGGCGGCACGCGCGACGAGCCCGGGCGGCGGCGTGTCGGAGACGAACCGGCGCGCGAGCTTGGTCGAGATGAACGCTGCCGTCGCGGGGTGCTTCGCGAGGATGTCGAGCACCGTCTCGCCGTCCGACTCTCGGCCCCCCGCCTTGATCCGCTGCCCGAGCACAATCTTCTCGCGCGCGTCGTGGATCCGCGGCTCGAAGCGGAAGCTGCCGCCCTGGCGCGGTGTCGTGATCGTCCACCCGGTGAAGGCGCGCGCCACGTTGACGACGTCCTCCTGCGTGTAGCCTCCGTCAACGCCGAGCGTGTGCAGCTCCAGCAGCTCGCGTCCGTAGTTCTCGTTGAGGCCGCGCTTCTGGCGCGGCGCGTCCGGCGCGCCGGGGGTCCCGGGCATCCGCCGGGGCGGCATCGGAACGCGTGCGCCGGGGCGAGCGCCACGGCGCGCGTGAGCCCTCGCGGGCTGCGCGTCCGGATCCGCGCTCTGCCAGTTGTCGAGAAAGAAGAGCATGGCCGGGCTGTGGGCGGTGGCGCCGAGGAGGTCCCGGAACCTGCCAAGAGCGTGGGGACGGATGACGAGGCGCTCGTACTCCGTGAGGTACTGCTGCGTCGCGCCCTTGCCCGCGAAGACGTTGAAGTGATTGAACCAGAAATCGGTCATCACCGCGTCGAGCTGGCGCTCGCTGAACGCGGCGCGCAGGATCTTCTGTTCGGTGAGCTCCGCGAGCACCTGGCGCGACTTGCGCGCGGCCGCCATCTGCTCAGGGGTGCGAACCGGCTTGCCGTCGGCATCCGCGTCCGGCGTCGAAGTCATCGCCGGATCCTGGCCCGCATCTTTCTTGACCTGCTGTCGCAGCCGGAGCGCCGGCACGAAATACTCCTCGGCAAGCTCGCGCGTGCTCTTGCTCAACGTCTCGAAGCCGGCGAGGCGGGCGGTCATGCCGGCGTCCGCGATCCGCTCCGGATGAAGCTGCTGTTCGATGTACGCCTCGAGGCTCATCTGCCGGATCCGCTCGACATCGCCCGGCCTGGCGCCGTACCCGATCCGATTCAGGACGTGCAGGATCGTCTTGTCGTCCGGCTTCGATGGGATAGCGGAGCCGGGGCTGCCCGCCGTGAGGGTGGCGGCGGCCAGCAGGGCGACGAGGGCGCGTGTCAGTGATCTCATAGCCCGTTAGACCGGCGGGGACCACGGGTAGTAAAAACTGCCACCCGGCAGCGCGGTACGTGTCTGTTTTTCCACTCTAGCTTAGCTAAAGCTAGAGGCTGGCAGGGTGTTGAAGAGTGACTCCACGAGACGACTAGTTCAGCAAGGCACAGAAGACCAACACATAGTCGTTCTGCTTCGTG
>JANOJK010000026.1:0-3597 GCA_031408165.1 Acidobacteriota bacterium
GTCGTGTAGGGAGTGAAGATCGTGTCGTCCTGATCCTGGCCCATCGAAGACTGGCCCTTGCTCGCCATGACTCCGATGACCTTGAAGGGCTGGCTGCGCAGACGGATGATCTGACCGGTCGGATCGACATCCGGCCCGAAGAGCGTGTCGGACACCACCGTGCCGAGTACCGCCACCTTCTGGGCGCCGGTCACGTCGGCGGCGGTGAAGAAGCTCCCGTACTTCGTAGGCCAGTTCCGGATGAGCGGCAGGTCGACATCCGTGCCCTGGACGTTGGTGGACCAGTTCTGGTTGCCGGCGATGACCTGCGAGCGGCTGTTCGCGCCGGCCGTCGCGTACTGGACGCCGGGAATCGCCTTGATCATCGTGGCGTCCGCGGGCGTCATGGTCGTCGAGTTACCCTGGCCGCTGCGGACGCCGCCGGACGAGAAGTTGCCCGCGTTCACCATGATCATATTGGTGCCGGCCGACTTGACCCGATCTTCGATGGTCGTGCGCGCGCCGGTGCCGAGCGCCACCATCGTGATGACGGCGCCGACGCCGATGATCATTCCGAGCATCGTCAGGATGGTGCGCATCTTGTTGCGGTTGAGCGCTTTCAGCGCGATCCGCAGGGTCATGAAAACTGACATATGTCCCTTCAGTGCGCGACGGGTTCGGCCGCCGCGGCCGCCGGCGCGTGCGACGTGTCCTCGTCAGCCGGCGGCAGGAGCTTCAGCTCCTCGATCGCCATCCGGCGCTCCGTGATCTGCTGATCCAGCTGGATCCGGCCGTCGCGGAACCGCACGAGCCGCGTGCCGTGCTCCGCGATGTCCACCTCGTGGGTGATCAGGACGACGGTGATTCCGCGCTCCATGTTGAGCCGCTGGAAGATGTCCATGACCTCGATGCTCGTGCGGGTGTCGAGGTTGCCGGTCGGCTCGTCCGCCAGGATGATCGAGGGCTCGTTGATCAGCGCGCGCGCGATCGCGACGCGCTGCTGCTGGCCGCCCGACAACTGGTTCGGATAGTGGTCCATGCGCTGGCCCAGCCCCACGATTTCGAGGACCTCCTTCGCGCGGCGGTGCCGCTCGGACGTCTTCATCTTCGCGTTGCCGGAATTGTAGAGCAGCGGCAACTCGACGTTGTCGAGCGCCGTCGTCCGCGACAGCAGGTTGAAGCCCTGGAACACGAACCCGATCTTCTTGTTGCGGACGACCGCCAGTTCGTCCTTCGTCAGCTTGGACACGTCCTTGCCGTCGAGGAGGTACTGACCGCCCGTGGGCCGATCCAGGCACCCGACGATGTGCATGAATGTCGATTTGCCGGAGCCCGAGGGTCCCGTGACCGCGACGAACTCGCCGCGGTGGACATCGAGGGACGCCCCGCGCAAGGCGCGCACTTCGATGTCCCCGACCTGATAGGTCTTGGTCAGGTCGCGCACGGACATGACGATCTCGTTCATTACCGTCCGCCGCCCCGTCCGCCGCCGCCCTGGTTGCCGCCGGGCCCGCGTCCGCGGTTCGCGGGCATGAGCGGGTTGTTGGCATTGTTCTGGTTCGCCGGCCTCGTCGCCATCTCCGCCGTGACGATGCTCGTCACGAGCTCGGTATCGGGTGGGAGTTCGGTGTCGTCGAGCACCTCGGTGAAGGTGCCGTCGGTGATCCCGAGCCGGAGGTTGACGGGCTTCAGCTGCTTGTTGACATACAGCCACGCGCGCCCGCGCGTCTCGATGACCGGCAGCGGCGCGAACAGTGCATCGATGGTCGTGGCGTTTGTGGTCGCGGCCGGGTTACGGTTTGCGGCCGGCGGGCGGGGGCCGCCCTGGCCGCCACTGCGCGCGACAGGGCCCGCGGTGTTGGCACCCTGGCCGCGTTCGCCGCCCGGGCCCGCGCCTGTCGAACGGCCGACGTTGCCGGCGTTGCCGGCGTCCGGTCCGCCGCGTCCGCCGCCGGGAGCACCCGGAGCGCCGCCCTGCGCCTGGCGCTGCTTCATGCGCTCCTGGAACGCCGCGCGCTCCTCGGGGCTCATGGCCGCCATCCGCTCTTCCATCCGCTTCTGGCGTTCTTCCGGCGTCATGTTGGCGAAGCCACCACGGCCGCCCTGTCCGCCGCCGCCGTCGGCCGTGCGTTCACCCCCGCCCGGTGGGCGGTTGCCGTCGCCACGCCGTTCCCCGCCCGGCTCTCCGCCTGTCGCCGGAGCCGCTTGCCGCGGGGTCTCTTGCGCCTTTGCGACCACCTGGCCGGCCGTCGCCGTGCCGCGCGCCTGCGCTGCGCCAGCCGAAGGGGCGGAGGGCCGGCCGGCGGCCGGTCCCGTCGGAGCGGATGCGCCGGGGGCGGCATTGGCCTGCCCGGTCGGGCCTCCCGGACCGCCCTGGGCCGCCTGCCCCGATCCTGTCGAAGCGCCGCGATTGCCGCGGCCGCCGAACCCGCGTTCGAGCTCGGGGGGCATCGCCTGGTTCAGCGCGTCGAAGATGTCCTTCGTCGGCCGGAAGCGGATCGCTGCGTTCGGCACCCGTGACACGTTGTCGCGCCGCGCAATTTCGATGTTGACGTTCGCCGTCATGCCCGGTTTCAGCTTCAGCTCGGGGTTGGGCACGTCGATGACGGTGGAGTAGGTGACGACGTTCTGCACCGTCACCGGGTTCAGGCGCACCTGCTTCACGCTGCCGTGAAAGGTCTCCGTCGGATACGCGTCCACGCGGAACGTGACGGCCTGGCCCGGGCGCATGCGGCCGACGTCCGACTCGTCGATGCTCGCGTTGACCTGCATCTGCGTCAGGTCTGCGGCGATGATGAAGAGCTCGGGCGCGGACATGCTCGCGGCGACGGTCTGTCCCTTGTCGACGCTGCGCTTGATGACAATGCCGTCAATGGGCGCGGTGATGACGGTGTGGTCGAGGTCCACCCTGGCTTTGTTGACCGCGGCCTCGGCCTGCACGATGGAGGACTGCGTGGACTTGAGCTGCGCCTCGGCCTGCTTCACGGTGACCTCGGCGTTCTCGAGGTCCACCTTGTTGATCAGCTGCCGCGCGTTCAGCTCCTTGGCCCGGGTCAGCTTGGCCTGGGCGTCGGCGACCGTGACCCGCTGCCGTTCCAGGTTCGCGTTGGCGTTGGTCAGGTTCGCGCGCGCGGTTTCGACCTGCGTCTCGAGGATCGAGGGGTCGAGGCGCGCGACGACCTGACCCTTCTTCACGAGGTCGTTGAAGTCGGCGTAGAGCTCCTGGACGATGCCCGACACCTGCGTGCCGACGGTGACGGTCCGCACCGCCTGCAGCGTGCCGGTCGCGCCGACCGCGTCGATGATGGAACCGCGCGAGGTCTTGAGCGTCGTGATGGTCGGCTCCTTCTCAGCGCGGTTGGCGTAGAAGAAGGCGCCGCCGGCGCCCACCGCGAGCAGGAGGAGCACGAGCCAAAGAAGCTTTTTCATGGCAGTAACTGGTTCCTGAACATCAGAGTCCGCCGCCGCCGCCGCCGACCGCGCCCACGGTGCGCGTGCCGACGGTCTGCACGGTTTCGAAGTTCACCAGCGCTGTCCGGTAGTTGAGGAGCGCGCGGAGCTCGTTGTTCTGGGCGTCGAGGTAGTCGCGCTGCGCCTGGACGACTTCGTAGTTGGTCG
>JANOJK010000058.1:0-2420 GCA_031408165.1 Acidobacteriota bacterium
TCATTGGTAGATCCTACTGTCAGCGGTCAAGTTACACTCGACCGATTGTGGGTAAGACCCCCGTTCAAACCGTGCATGCGGATTTCCCGCACACGGCTTACCAGGTGGTCGTTGAGGACGCCGCATTATGCGGCCCCCGGATACTGAATCGTGCCGCGCAGACGAGCGAGTCCTAAGGCCTCGAAGAAGGGGCGACGCCAGACCTCGGCCCGGCCGGCGCGGCGCCGACTGCCGACGCGCTTGAAGAGCAAGGCGCGGAGTCGTTCCTCGACGTACGTGTCGATCTGGGTAAACTTCGTCGCCGCATTCCCGGTGCGAAAGTACTGAGCCCAGCCACGAAGCACGCGATTGAGGTCCGCGATGATGTCGCGGAGATCGTCGTGACAGCGCGAGCGAGGGGTCAGACTGCGCACACGGGTCCGCATCCGTGCCATGGCGCGTTGAGACGGCCAGCGGTGGAGATAGAAGACGCGTCGCCGCGTCCTCGCCCACACGGGGCCGCTCAGGCGCTTGCGCAGATGACAGCCGAGGAAATCGAAGCCATCGCATCCGCGCGAGACGTCGACCAGCCTCGTCTTCTCCGGATGTAGCTCAAGTCCGAGCCGCGTGAGCACCCGGCCCACACGCCGTCGGGCTTCTTCGACCTGCGGCTTCGTGGCGCACATCACCACGAAATCGTCGGCATAGCGGACCAGCGTGCCGAGATGCGCACACCGGTCCTCCCATACCCGGTCGAGGACGTGCAGGTAGATGTTGGAGAGCAGCGGCGAGATGACGCCGCCTTGCGGCGTGCCGGTCCTCGTCGCCGACCACCGTCCCTCCTCCATGACACCGGCCGCGAGCCACTGCCGCAGCAGCTTCAGCACCCGGCGGTCCGAGACGCGTCGGGCCACCAGCGCCAGCAGACGCTGATGGTCGATGCTGCCGAAATAGTCGCGGATGTCGGCATCGAGCACATGGTTGCCGCCACGCGCGCCCTGCACGCGCAGCGTCTCCAGTGCCTGTGTCGCGCTTCGCCGCGGCCGAAACCCGTACGACGAGGCGCGGAAGTCAGCCTCGAAGATGGGTTCCAGCACGAGCGTCGCGGCCATCTGCGCCACTCGGTCTCTCACCGTCGGGATGCCGAGCGGCCGCTGACGGCCATCGGCCTTCGGGATGTAGCGCCGCAGAACCGGCTGCGGACGATACACGCCTGCGCGCAGCGTGGCGCCGAGTTCGTCCAAGAGACGATCGACCCCATACTGCTCGACCGCGACGAGCGTCAGCGCATCGACGCCCGCCGCGCCGCGGTTCCGTTTCACCCGCCGCCACGCCTCCTGAAGGATGTCAGACCTCCAGATCCGATCCATGAGGGCGTGAAAGCGTCGTTCCGGGGATCGCTTGGCCGCGACCCAGAGTCGGCGTTGCAATTGGCGTACTTTGTCGTGGGTGGATTCACCCTCGGGGGGATTGGCACCGGACCTGCCGGGCATGCCCTCGCGCGTCCTTGCTCGACCAACGTGACCACCGCAGGGACCCTTCGCTCCCCTCGCGTTATTCGTCGCGAGGCTCGGCACTACTACGGTCCCCTCGGACGCCCGCTGCGCACGACTCGCTTTCGCCATCGGCTTATACGAGCCGCGCGGCCCTGACAGGGGCCGCGCAGACGGGCCTCTCGTGTTCCGTCCCTCTCCCTGCACGCGTGCTGCGCCCCATACCCCGCCGAGACCCGACGCGTGTACGCCCCCGGACCAGGACGCATCGGACGTGGCCTTCACCGCGACATGACCGGCTCGGCTCTCGGGTTGTAACTCTGTCGAGGCTGCAGGCTTCACATGATGTTGCGGCCCGCGTGCTTGCTCTCTCCGTGGAGACTCTTGACACCCCGCTCGGGCCGCGGGACTCTCGTCCTGCGCCTGGGGTCTGCTACTCGGCGTTCCGGGACTTACCGAGGCGGGACTTGCACCCGCTGGAGATGGACAGCGTGAAGCAAACGATGCATTGTTTACTTCGTCACGACGCACCATGGCGGAGAGTCTAACCCGCGGCATCCCGCCATAGCCACCGCTCGCGGTTTCAAGAGGAACACAGAGGCTCAGAGCACACAAAGGCGCACGAGAGAAAACGACGTACTTTGGCACCCATCGGGGCCGCAGTTCTTGCGACCAATTCCGCTAACCTCTTGCACTCAGCCAGCGGCACGCTTTGCATTGCCTGATCGCATGCCGCTCAAACCATCGGTCAATCAACTCACGTTCAAGATCATCGCGTGCGCCATAGCGGTTCACCGCGCGTTGGGTCCCGGGCTCCTGGAATCGGCGTACTTCGCGTGTCTCGTCGTCGAACTCCGCAGTCAGGGGCTGCGTGTGGCTGTGGACGTCCGGGTCCCGCTCGTCTATCGAGGGATGAAACTGGATTGCGCGTACAAACTCGACATGGTG
>JANOJK010000070.1:0-2125 GCA_031408165.1 Acidobacteriota bacterium
GCCGAAGCGCTCCCAGCGGCGGCGCGTCAGGTCGCTCGGGTCCCCATCGGCGGTGCCGTCCCAGCCTTCCATGGGCAGGATGCAGAAGCGGTTGCCGACCCGGACGCCGTCCAGCTCGAACGGGCGCGCGAGCGGGGAACAGTCCGCTTCGTCGAACGCGATCGACGCGCCGCAGGCACGGAGGTGCGCGCGGAAGGCGTCCGCGGTCTTCAGCGCCGCGACGCGCGGGTAGGAAGACGCGCTCACGAGTCGGGCATCAGGCGATCTTCACCATTGCGCCCGACTTGACCGCCTCGTTCGCGGCAATCGTCCAGCTCGCGGAGTGCGAGGCCCGCTCGGGACCGCAGTTGAGCGGCGTGTCGGTCCGGATCGCGGAACAGAACGCGTTGATCTCGTAGGTGGTCGGCGAGATCGCCGCGGCGCCACCGGCCGACGCCCCCCCTTGCGATCGCGCCCCGCCGCCGGCCTGCTGGGGCTTGGTTTCCGAGGTCTCGAGCAGCGCGCCCGGGCCGCTCGGCGCGATCTCGACCCCCGTCGGCGCGTTCGCGGCGCCGCTCCCTTCGTCGAACAGCATCGCGTCGTTCTCGTTGCGGATGATGAGCGTCCCCTTCGTGCCGTAGAACGCCTCGTAGCGTTCGTCGAAGGCGTTCGATTCGCCGGAGACGAACGTGCCGGTAATGCCGCCCGGGTATTCGAAGTTCGCGTACACGTGATCGGGGACTTCGCGTCCATCCTTGAACCGGTAGATGCCGCCCATCGCCTGGATGCGCTCCGGCACGGCGCCGAGGAACCAGTTGGCGGCGTTGACCTGGTGGCTGCCAAGCTCGGCGAACAGGCCTTCGGAGTACCGCCAGTAGAGGCGCCAGTTGCTGAGATGATCCCAGGTGGGGTAGCCCCACTGCGACGCGTCGAAGTTCTTCGACGGCGGGTTCGCATTGCGGCGCCAGCTGCCATTGCGCGCCCACACCAGGCGCGTGTGATAGATCTCGCCGAGCGCGCCGGTCTTCATCACCCCTTCATACGCCGTTCGGTAGACCGGGTTGTAGTTACGCTGGTAGCCGATCTCGAGGATGCGTCCGTTCTTCGTCGCGGCGTCCATCATCGCGCGGTAGCCGTCGCGGGTCTTCGCCATCATCTTCTCGCAGAGCACGTGCGTCCCCGCGTTGAGGCAGGCGGTGACGATGTCGGCGTGCATCCAGAGGGGCGGGGCGGTGATGATTGCCTCGATGTCCTCGTGCTCCAGCATGTCCTTGAACTCGGTGTAGTGCTTGGCGGGCGGCTGGTTCTTTTTCTTGAGCACTTCGTCGGCCGCGGCGAGGGAATCCGGCCGGATGTCGGCCATCGCCTTGACCTCGGCGTAGTTGTGATCGAGGCGGGTGAGGAGCGCGCGCCCCTGCCCGCCGACGCCGATGAACCCCACGCGGACCTGGCCCCCCTTCACCGGCCCCTGGATCATGGCCGCCGCGCCGAGCGCGGCGACGGCTGGCACTCCGGCGATCGTCTTCAGGAAATTTCTGCGGCCGTTCGCCATCTGGTCGGGGGTCATGTTCATGTCAGCATCTCCAGTGTGGCTCCATTGTACCGCCCGAACACCTCCGTGCGTTCACCTGGTTCGTCGAGGACGAGGACAGCCAGGACATCCGGATACGCTGTGCAGTATCGTCGCGCCAGCTCAGGTCCGCCGATGAGAAACGCTGTGGACAGGGCGTCCGCCGTGGCGGCATCGCCCGCGATCACGCTCGCGCCCAGGACGCCGTCGGACGGCCGCCCGGTCCGCGGATCGATGACGTGGCCGTAGCGCCGGCCGTCGACCTCGAGGAACTGCTCGCCGGCGCCGCTCGTGCCGACCGCGCCGTTCTTGATCCAGAGCCGCCCCACGCGGCGGCTCGCCAGCCGCGGCCGCAGGTCGATCGGCCATCCGCGCCCCTTGCCGCCGAGCGCGAGCACGCTGCTGTGTCCGGCCGACAGCAGGGCGCGCCGCGCGCCGCGCCCGCGCAGCAGGTCCCCCATGCGGTCGAGCGCGTAGCCTTTGCCGATCGCGCCGAAGTTCACTTCGATGCCCTCCCGCTCGAAGCGGACCTGCCGGCGCTCCGCGTCGAGGCGCACGTGCCGCATGCCGACGATC
>JANOJK010000080.1:0-4845 GCA_031408165.1 Acidobacteriota bacterium
CTTCCTGGTGGATGCCGATAAGACGCCGCCCACGGCGGGACAGGGGAGGCTGAACGCGACGCTGCGGATGTACCTCGAGCCGAGGGAAGAGTTCCGCCAGATCTTCGACGAGGGCTGGCGCAACCAGCGCGACTACCTCTATGTGCCCAACGCGCACGGCACCGACTGGAAGAAGGACAGGCAGACATACGGCGCGCTGCTGCCCTACGTCAACCATCGCGCGGACCTGAACTACCTCCTCGACAACATGGGCGCGGAGCTCGCCATCGGGCACTCGTACGTCCGCGGCGGCGACATGCCGACCGTCCCCTCGTCACTCGGCGGCCTCCTTGGCGCGGACTTCGCGATTGAGGGGGGACGCTACAAGATCGCGCGCATCTACGACGCCGAGAGCTGGAACCCGGATCTGCGCGCGCCGCTCGCGGCCCCCGGGGTCGACGTCAAGGTCGGCGATTTCGTCGTCTCGATCAATGGCATGGAGCTGAGGGCGCCCGACAACATCTACCGGCTGCTCGACGGCACGGCGAACCGCCAGACGGTCCTCGCGGTGAACAGCCGGCCGGCGCTTGACGGCGCGCGGCAGGTGACCGTCATCCCGGTCGCGAACGAACAGACGCTGCGCACGCGCGCCTGGGTCGAGGGGAACCGCCGGCAGGTGGACAAGCTGTCGAACGGGCAACTCGCGTACGTCTACCTGCCCAACACCGGCCAGCCGGGCTACACGAGCTTCAACCGGTACTACTTCTCGCAGCAGGACAAGAAGGGAGCGGTCGTCGACGAGCGCTACAACGGCGGCGGCTCGGCGGCCGACTACATCATCGACGGCCTGCAGCGCGACTTCGACGGGTACTTCAACAACGTGGCGGGGGACCGCGTGCCGTTCACGAGCCCCGCGGCGGGTATCTGGGGGCCCAAGGTGATGATCATCAACGAGATGGCGGGCTCGGGCGGGGACCTCATGCCCTACATGTTCCGCCGCCGGAAGATCGGCCCCCTCGTCGGCAAGCGCACGTGGGGCGGCCTCGTGCACACGGCCGACACGCCCGCCTTCGTGGACGGCGGGTCGATGATCGCGCCGCGCGGGGGCTTCTTCGATCGCGACGGCAAGTGGGCGGTCGAGAACGAGGGGGTGGCGCCCGACATCGACGTCGAGAACTGGCCAAAGGACGTGATTGCCGGCCACGACCCGCAGCTCGAGCGCGCGGTCGAGGAGGCGATGCGGCTCCTCAAGCTGAAGCCGGTGGAGCGGATGATGAAGGAGCCGCCGCCACCGACGCACGGCAAGCGGAAGGGCGGCGGGTCTTAGCCATCACGGGGGGGAGCCTCGGGTGTCACGGTCCCGGCACGAAGATCACGAAGAATCACGGACACCGATCACCACGGTCACGAAGATCACAAAGTGATCACTGGTCGTCGTGATCTTTGTGTGAGGGCCGTGGCTCGTCGAAGGTGCTGAAACCTCCTCTTCTGAAGCCGTATCTGGCGCTGGCGCTGGCGATCGCCGGAATCACGTGGTCCGCGATCTTCGTGCGGTGGGCGGGCGTCCCGGGACCGGCCTCGGCTTTCTATCGCGTGCTGATCGCGGGCCTCATCCTGATCCCCTGGCGACTCGCGCGGGGAGGACGCAGGCCGGTGTCGCGGCCCGCCGCGACGCTGGCGGTGGCTGGTGGCGTCTTCTTCGCGCTCGACCTCGCGCTCTGGAACACGGCCGTGCTGCGCACGCACGCGGCCGTGGCCTCGATCCTCGGCAACAACACGCCGTTCTTCGTCGGCATGATGTCGTGGCTGATTTTCCGCCGGCGCCCCCGGGCGTCGTTCTGGATCGGCCTCGCGCTCGCGCTGGCCGGCTGCGTGCTCATCATCGGCGCCGACCTGCGCCGCGGCGCACCCGGGGGGAGCCTCTCCGGCGACCTGCTGGCGCTCGCCGCGAGCGTGTTCTTCGCCGCCTACCTGATGACGACCGAGCGGATCCGCACCTCCATGGACACGCTGACCTTCAACACCCTCGCCATCGCCGGCAGCATTGTCACGCTCTTCGTGCTCTGCGTCGCGCTCGGACTGCCGTTGACCGGATATCCCCCGCGCGCCTGGCTCGCGCTCGCCGGACTCGGCCTCGTGTCGCAGTTGATGGCCTACTACGCGCTCGTCTATGCGCTCGGCCACCTGCCCGCCACGGTCACTTCGGTCGGCCTGCTGGCGCAGGTGCCCGGGACGGCGCTCCTGGCCATGCTGCTGCTTGGCGAGCCGCTGAGCGCGCCGCAAATTGGCGGAGGGGTCGTGGTTCTCGCCGGGATCTACATCGTCAACCGCGGGAGTGATCACCGAGCGGCTGACGGGCCCCACGGCTTTTCACCAAGGCACGAAGGCACGAAGACACAAAGGATCAATTAGTAGACCCTGGTGCCTTCCTGCCTTTGTGCCTTTGTGAGCGGCCGCGGGGCGTGATCACCGAGCGGCTGACGGGCCGGCGGCAACTGCTGTCACGGTTTGAAAACAATCAAGCCCATGGAGTTTTCGTGAACTTTTGAACTTGGTGATCTTCGTGATCCTGGTGAGCTTTGTGATGAGCCGTCGGCCGTGACCGCTAGCAGGTTGCTGAAAAAGTGCCAACCTGAAGGCAAAAGGTAGAAGGCAAAATGCAGAACATGTAGATTTGCGGCGCGATCTCAGTGTCCTGCCTTCTGCCTTCTGCCTTGGCAGCTTCGCGTTCTTCATCAGCCCGTTAGAACCCGGCCGCAGCCAACAGGCTCCCCACCAGCACCTCGACCCCCAGCACCAGCGTCGTGATCGAGCCGCAGAAGAGCAGCACGCGCAGCACACCGCCGGGCGCCCCCGCGCCGCGGAACGCGCCGCGTCCGTCGACCGCCAGGCCGCTCACGACTTCGCGCACCGGCGGCACCACCAGGCAGCCGCGCGCCCGCTCGATCGACAGCCCGCCCGCAATCGCGGCGCACTCGCCGGTCAGCCAGAGGCTCCGGCGGGCGCCCGCGAGCGCGTGAACGTCGGCGTCCTCGAGCAGGTCCCCCAGGATCGCCTCGCGGTCCGCGGCTGGAATCAGCCGCGACAACGCCCGGGCGGCGCGTGGCAGTTCCCCGGTCATGCACGATCCAGGACCGACTCGTAGTCCCGCCACAGGCCGAGGAACATCGCGCGCGACTCGCGCAGCGCCTTCAGTCCGGCGGGCCGCAGCTTGAAGAACCGTTTTGCGCGTCCCCCTCGCTCCGGCGTGCTGTCGCCCAGCCGCGACGCCACCAACCCCTTGTGTTCCAGCCGCTTCAGCGCCACGTACACCGTCGCCCGCGACACGTCGCGGCCGCTCCGCGCCGACACCTCGTCCAGGATGGGAATTCCATAGGCATCCGTGCCGAGGCGCAGGATCGCCAGGAGCACGAGGTGTTCGATGTCGCCGAGGTCGGTGCGCGCCATTGGTCCCATCTTTTCTAACAACCATTTGACGGTTCGTCAACGTCTAATGGTTGCCCGTCAAAACTAATACATGGTATTCAACCGTATGCAGACCCTGAAGCAGGACCTGGTCTACGCCCTCCGCGCGCTCGCCCGGAGCCCCGGCTACGCCGCCGTCACCGTGCTGACGCTGGCGCTCGGGATCGGCGCGAACACCGCCATCTTCAGCGTGGTCAACGGCGTGCTCCTGAAGCCCCTGCCGTACCCGGCCGCCGACCGCCTGGTGTTCATCACGAGCACCTTTCCCGCGCTCGGGTTCGACCGCTTCTGGGTGTCGATTCCCGAATGGGCGGAGTTCAAGGAGCGCACCCGATCCTTTCAGGGCGTCGGCGCGTACCGCGAGGGGTCGGTCAATCTGGGCACGCCCGAGCGCCCGCGGCGCGTCAACTCCGCCCTCGTGACGTCCGATCTGATGAGCGTGCTCGGCGTGCCGCCGCTGCGCGGCCGCCTGTTCAACGAGCCCGACGCCGCCGTCGGCGCGGAAGACGTCGGCATCCTGTCGTATGCGACCTGGCAGAACGACTTCGGCCGCGACGAAGGGGTGATCGGCCGTGTCGTCCCCATCGACAGCGTTCCGACCCGGATCGTCGGCATCATGCCCCGCGGCTACGACATCCACGACGAGCGGATCGAAGTGTTCCTGCCGCTCACAGTCGACCCGAAGACGTTCGCGAACAACCGCGGCAGCCACTTTCTGTATCTCGTCGGGCGGCTCAAGGACGGCGTCTCGCCGCAACAGGCGCAGGCGGACCTCGACACGATGATCGAGCAGTGGCGCGGCTTGAGCGGGAACCGTCATTCCCCCAACCGCCTGCCCAATACGACGCACCTCCTGCAGATGCACCCGATGAAGTCCGACATGGTCGGCAGCATCGGCACCGCCTTGTGGGTCCTCCAGGGGGCGGTGGGCTTCGTGCTGCTCATCGCCTGCGCGAATCTCGCGAACCTGATCCTGGCGCGCGCGGAGTCGCGACAGAAGGAATTCGCCATCCGCTCCGCGCTCGGCGCCGGACGCTGGCGGCTGCTGAAGCAGTTCCTCACGGAGGGGGTGATCCTCGCCCTCGTCGGCGGCGCGCTGGGCGCGGCGCTCGGCTTTGCGGGCCTCCGCGCGCTGCTCGCCGCAAACCCCGAGAGCATTCCCCGCGCGCTCGAGATCGCGCTCGACTGGAAGGTGCTGCTCTTCACGCTGGGCGTGTCGATCGTGACGGGACTCGTCTTCGGGATGGCGCCCCTGCTGCACCTCCGCGAGCAGGTCGTCACCATCTCGCTGAAGGAAGGGGGTCAGCGATCGACCGCCGGTTCGGCCCGCGCGCGCGTCCGCAGCGGCCTCGTCATGGCCGAAGTCGCGCTCGCCGTCGTGCTCGTCGTCGGCGCCGGCCT
>JANOJK010000110.1:0-2245 GCA_031408165.1 Acidobacteriota bacterium
GGCGCTTGATGCAGGCCCTCCTGGCGCAGGCGGACCTCCAGCCGCGCCAGATGGTGCTCGATGTCGGCTGCGGGACCGGCACCCTGGCGGTCCTGATCAAACAGACCCATCCCGACATTGACGTGACGGGACTGGATCCGGATCCGCTCGCGCTGGCGCGGGCGGCGCGAAAAGCGGAACGGGCAGGGGCGCAGGTGCGATTCGATCGCGGCTTTGCGGATGCGCTCGACTACGGCGACGGCACGTTCGATCGCGTGTTCTCCTCGATGATGTTCCACCACCTCGGACGGGAGGCGCGGTCGAGGATGCTGGAGAACGTCCGGCGGGTGCTCAAACCCGGCGGGCGGCTCGAGTTCCTGGATTTCGCCGGTGGCGCGCACAACTTCTTCGGGCAGGTCCTGCACGGCCGTCACCTTCGCGCGTCCGCCGAGGAACGCCTGCTCGGGCGGATGAGTGATGCGGGCCTCGTCGGCGCCAGGCGCGTGGCGACGCGAGGGACGCTGCTGGGGGCGATCGCCTACTACCAGGCCGCGGCGCCCGGGGGTCAGCCCGCATGATGGCAGTGACGCGCGGCCAGGCGGATCGAATCGTGGCGTTCTATTCAGGCGGCGAGGATTCGGAGGGCCGCACTCTTGACGACATCCTGGCGTGGGACGACGAGCGGCTCGAGGCGGTCCACGACTACATCCAGTGGGTGTTTCCCACGCGCCAGCCGAGTGGGGTGAATCCGTCCGCGCCCACCGTCACGGACGAAACGGTTCGCACGTTCGCAGCGGACCCCGAACTCCGAACGCGACTGCGACGGTCGTTCGAGCGGATGGTGGCCTTCTACGGGCTCGTTCGGCGCGGGGCGCGCATCGAGCTCGATGACAAGGGCTTCCCCGTCCGTGCGCGTGTCTGGCTGCATCCCGGCAACCACAATCACCTGCGCCTGACGCGGATCATGGACAGCCTCGCCACGCTCGGACTGCGTGACGATGCGCTGGCGCTGCAGCGGTGCCTGCTCGAAGACGCCTGCGCCGCTCCCGGCGTGGGCCGGGTCGCGGCGCGGACGATGGAGTTCTGGCGCCGCGCGATCAGCTGATTTCTGACAGCATGCCGAGTAGCTGGCCCACCTGATCCACGTCGTCGCGCGTCTGCCACTTCGGCGCCGCGCGATCGAGCAGGTCGCTCGGCGCGGTCATGCGGTTCTTGGTGTGAGCCGTCATCCGCGGCACGGCCAGCCTTGGGATTCTCCGAGCGTCCCTCAATCACCAGCCTATCCGACCGTCACCGCCATCATCGTGGCGTCGTCGAACAGGTCGCGGCCGCCGCGAAACGCCGCAATGGCCCCTTCGACCGTGGCGAGCACCTGTTCGGCGCTGCCGCGCGCCGCGGCGGCGACGAGCGCCTCGAGGCGATCGGAGCCGAACATGTCGCCGGCCTCGTTCTCCATCTCGACGCAGCCATCGGTGTAAAAGAACAGGAGATCACCCGGGGCCAGCTGTACGTCCCGCTCACCGTAGCCGTGCCCCGCCAGCATGCCGACGGGCAGGCCTGTCGACGACAGCTTCTCGAGGGGGCGGTCGTCGCCGCGCAGGACGAACTGCGGGTTGTGCCCGGCGTTCACGTAGCGCATCCGCCGTGTCGCCGGATCGAAGATGGCGATGAAGAGCGTCGCGTACACCGGTCCGGGTGAGTTCGCCTCGATATCGCGGTCGATGGCCTCGGCGATAGCCGACAGTCCCTGGCCGAGGGCGAAGCGTGTGCGGAGCGATGCCTGGATGTTCGCCATCAGCAGGGCGGCGCCGACGCCTTTCCCGGACACGTCGCCGACGAGCAGCGCGACGAGGCCGGAATCGAGCTGAAAGTAGTTGAAGAAATCGCCGCCCACTTCACGCGCGGGCACCGAGATGCCCTTCACTTCCGTCAGGCCGAAATGCAGCGGCGCCCGCGGCTGCATCTCCGCCTGGATCTGGCGGCCCAGCTCGAGCTCGCGGCGTATGCGCTCCTGCTCGACCGCCGAGCGCTGGTGCTGCTCGACGTCGGAGGCCATGCTGTTGAACGCCGACGCCAGCCGGCCGATCTCGTCGCGCGATTTCACCGGCACGCGCGCGCTGTAATCACCCTGCGCGATGCGGCCGACGCCGTCGGTGAGGTCCGTGAGATTGCGCGTCAGCCGTCCCGACAACGGGACCATGCCGGCAAGCGCGATCGCGATGAACAGCAGCCCGAATCCCGCATTCCGTGCCGTCGTCCGGCGCAG
>JANOJK010000138.1:0-2857 GCA_031408165.1 Acidobacteriota bacterium
GGCGCGATCGGCGTCCGCCCCGCTGATGAAGCCGGTCTCCGCCATCGCCCGGATGACCGTGTTGCGGCGCTCCTTCGCGCGCTCGGGATTGTTGAACGGCGAGTAGCGAGGCGGGGCCTGGATGACGCCCGCGATGGTGGCGGCCTCGACCAGGCTCAGGTTGCTGACGTCCTTGCCGAAGAAGAGCCGCGCCGCCTCCGGCACTCCGTGGATCGCGAACGAACCGCGCTGGCCGAGGTAGACGTCGTTCAGGTACAGCTCGATGACCTTGTCCTTCGAGAGCCGCCGCTCGAGCGCGATCGACATCAGCCACTCGGTGAACTTGCGCCGGGGGTCCTTCTCCCGCGCCTTCGCCATGCCCCACATGGACGTGAGGAACGAGTTCTTCACGAGCTGCTGCGTGATGGTGCTGCCGCCGCCCAGGTACTTCCGGCTGCCGAACACGTTGGTGAAGACCGCGCGGGTGGTGCCGATCCAGTCGACGCCCGAGTGATCGTAGAAGCGGCGGTCTTCGATCGCGATCACCGCCTGGATCATGCGCGGGGCGATCCCCGACAGCGGCACGTCGCGGCGTTTCTCGCGCCCTTCGGTGGTGAGCGCGGTGAGGAGCGGTGCGTCGAGCGCCATCGCCTCCAGCGCCGCTTTCCTCCCGACGACCTCGATCCGCTGCAGCCCGCCGCCGCCGGTGCGGCCGTCGAGCGCATCGGGGCGCGCCGGTTTTCTGCCCGTCGCCACGGGACGGGGGATCACGGGCGCGAACACGAGCCGGACGGTCTTCCCGGCCTGATCCCCGCCGCGCGGGACAATTGCGAGGGCATCCCGGCCGATGGCGAACTGGCCCGGCTGTTCCACCGCGGGACGATGTGCGTATCCGAGATCGTTGAGACGATCCACCATCTGGGCCAGCGTGACACGCTGGCCGCGGCGGATCGTCAGCGGACGGGCGAAGATGCGCGGCTCGGTCCGAAGGAACTCCCCGTGCATCCGCGCGTCGATCATCCGGGAGAACTGAATGTAGTAGTAACCGACGAAGATGGAGCCGACTAAGATGGGGAGGCCGACCGCCAGGGCGGCATAGAACCGCCAGCCGCGCCCCCGGAGGAATGCCAGGCGCGGGCGTGACGGCGTTTTCGCGACGGGCGTGGGCGGGCGGACCGTGGGCACCTGTTCTGTTTGGCTGCAACCCGCATTGTATACCCGGCGTCTTACCTTGTTATGGTTATGGATACGCCCAGGAGGACACCATTCATGTTTCGGTCATGGTCGACGCGAGTGATCGCCACCCTGCTCGTACTCGCCGGGACGGCTCTGCCGGCCCTCGCGCAGTCGCAGGCGATCAATGGAAGTATTGAGGGAACGGTCCAGGACAGCAGCGGAGCGGCGCTCCCTGGTGTCACGGTCACGGTTACCAACACTGATACCGGCGCGCAGCGGGTCGTCGTCAGCGGCGGCGAGGGTGCGTATCGCGCGCCCCTTCTCCCGCTCGGCCGTTACGACGTCGTCACGGAGCTCCAGGGCTTCAAGAGGTTCGAGCAGAAAGGCATTACGCTGTCGGCCGGCCAGACGGCGGTCATCAACGTGACGCTTCAAGTCGGCAACGTGTCGGAGACCATCACCGTCACCGGCGAATCGGCGATCGCGAACCCCGGCAAAATCGACCTCGGCCGGACGATCGGCGAAGCCGAAGTGAAGAACCTCCCGCTCGTGTCCCGCAATCCCTACAATTTCGCGTTCCTCCAGGCCAATGTCACGGGCTACGAGAACAACGAGTTCGGCGTGCCGCGCATCAACGCGAACGGCACCCAGATGCACACCAACTACCAGCTCGACGGGAATACGAACACGGAGAAGGACCGCGCCGGTCTTCGCATGCTCCCGGTCTCCGAGGTGCTGGTCCGCGAGGTGAAGCTCATCACCAATGGCTTCGCGCCGGAGTTCGGCCAGACGACCGGCATGGTCTACAACGCCATCACGCCCTCGGGCACCAACACCCTCCACGGCTCGGCGAGTTTCCGGTTCAAGCGCAACCCGTTCTCGCAGCGGCCCTTTTTCCTCGCGCCCACCGCGCGGAAGCCGGACACCGAAGCGAACGACTTCACGGCCGCGGCCGGCGGGCCGATCCGCAAGGACCGGATCCACTTCTACGGCGCTTACGAGTACGTCGACCGGAGCCTCGTCACCGGCGGGCAGGTCGTCACCGTGACTCCCGGGAACGCGGCCGCGGTCGGCATCACGCTGCCGTCGAGCGGGGTCATCCCGGCGCACCAGAAGGTGAACTTCGCCTTCGGCAAGACGGACTACACGATCAGCCCGGCGCACCAGCTCGCCGTGCGGTACTTCCTGTTCAAGAACTTCTCGGCCCAGAACATCGGCGCCGGGCTGACGACGCCCGACCGCGCGACGGATTTCACCGATCGCATGGACTCTGCGTCGGCGCAGCTCGTCTCGACGCTCGGGCCCGCCACGCTGAACGAGTTGCGCGTGCAGTACGCGCGGCGCCACCAGTTCCGCACGCAGGGCATCTCGGTCGACGGCCCGTCCATCACCGTCGCCGGTGTCGCAGCATTCGGGGGCGCGCGGCTCGGCGACGGCAACTCCCTGGGGTTCGACTTCAACCAGGGCATCACGCAGGTCATCGACAACCTGAGCTGGCTGCGGGGCAAGCACGGGCTGAAGGCGGGCATTGACGCGCAATGGATTGCCTTTAGACCTAAGCACACCCAGTACCCACTCAATATACAGATAGACCTCCAAACGCCGAGTTCGTCCGTCATTATTGCGCAGCATTAGATGCCACCATTTCACAGATTCGGTCAACGAACCTGAGACGGTTAACTCACTAAGTATATTATCCGCC
>JANOJK010000142.1:0-5143 GCA_031408165.1 Acidobacteriota bacterium
CGTGTTCTCGCACAGGCAGCCCCCCTGCATGTGCAGCGAAATCATGTTGACCGGCGCCGCGACCGCAACGCGATCGTCGACCGCGGCAAGCAGGAACGTCTGCGTGCCGCCGCCCGACTCGCCCGTCACGCCGAAACCGTCCCGCCGAACGTATGGCAGCGTTTCGAGGAAGTCGAGCGCGCGGATGCTGTTCCACAACTGCAGCCCGCTCAGGGTCAGTCCCCACAGGTTCTCACGCCGCCCGCCAAAGGTATGCGGAAGCTGGCGGCTGTCGTTGTAGCCGATCATGTCGTGCGTGAAGACGACGAACCCCTGGCGGGCCAGGCCGATCGCGCGACCGGGTCCGGAGTTGATCGCCGTGTTCTCCAGCCGGCCGTTGGCCCAGTGCCCGTGCGGCGAGAGGATCGCGGGGAACGGACCGCCGCCAACGGGCCTGTACAGGTTGCCGGTGACGAAAAACCCGGGCAGGCTCTCGAAGTACACTTTGGCCACGACGTAGTCGGGGTGCGGGACCTCGTCGAACACCACCGGCCGGAGCGCCGTCTTCTCCGGCAGAGGGACCAGTCCCGCGGTGGCCATGATGTGGTCCCGGATGTACCGGGCGCGCTCGCTCCACGCGGCGCGCGACGTCACGCGCGGCGCATCGAAGCGGTCGTTCAGTGTCCGGTATTGGGCGGATCCGGCCACGGTCGTGGCGGCCAGGACCACCGACAACGTCGCGAAACGCATCATTGACCTCCATGGACCTCACAGTTCTGCGCATGATATCCGCGGTTCGGCTCGCTTTGGGGGAACTGCGCTGGTCCGAGTCCGTCCTACGCCTTACAATGCGCCGGTCATATGCGAGCATGCCGAGCCGCGTCCGGTTTCGTGGGTCCGTGCCGACCTTGTAGGCAGATGAGCTCCATGTCACAGGCAATGGGCCGCTTAGCCCTCCTGGCCGGCCTGGTCCTGTCGCTGCCGGGGTGTGCCCTGGTCAAACACAAGGCCGTCGGGATGGTCGCGAGCACCCTCGCGTCGAGCGGCGACGTCTTTACCAGAGACGACGATCTGGAGCTGGTGGGGCAGGCCATCCCGTTCGGGCTCAAATTGTACGAGTCGTTGCTCGACTCCGCCCCGAAGAACAAGGATCTGCTGCTCGCCACCTGCAGCAATTTCACGCAGTACGGCGTCGCGTTCCTCGAAACGGACGCGATGGTCCTCCGCGAGGCGAACCACCACGACGAGATCGTCCACTTGAACGATCGGGCGCTCAAGTTATACCTGCGCGCGCGCGGTTACTGCCTGCGCGCGATGGAGGTGCGATTCCCGGGGATCGGCCCGAAGCTGCTGACGGATCCGGCCGCCGCGTTGACGAAGGCCCGCAAGGCCGACGTGCCCCTTCTCTACTGGACGGCGGCCTCGTGGGGTTCTGCCATTGCCCTCGGTCTCGATCGGCCGGATCTGCCGATCGACATGCCGACCGTGCGGGCGCTCGCGGAGCGCGCGGTCGCTCTCGACGAAACATGGAGCAAGGGCGCCCTGCACGAGATGCTCATCTCGCTCGACAGCCTGCCCCCAGCGCTCGGGGGATCGCCGGAGCGCGCGCGCGCGCACTTCAAGCGCGCCGTCGAACTCCAGAGAGGGCTGTCGCCGGGCCCCTACGTGGCGCTGGCGCTGGGGCAGGCGCTGCCGGCACAGGACCGCGCCGAGTTCCGCACGCTGCTGGACCAGGCGCTGGCCATCGACCCCGAGCAGGAGCCGTCGACGCGGCTCGTGACGCTCGTGCAGCAGCGTCGCGCCCGCGCGCTGCTCGATCAGATTGACACCAGGTTTGCCAGATGAGGGACACATGTCATCGCTGAAACGGTTTCTGACCATCGCGGCGATCGCGGGGGCGATCGCGCCACTTGCCGCGGCGCCCTTGCAGATCAAGCTCGCCACCGTGGTCCCGGTCACGTCCATGTGGGAGAAGGCGCTGCTCGAGATGGGGAAGGCGTGGCAGACCGACACCGCGGGACGGGTGACGCTGACCGTCTACGCCGGATCGACCGATACCGAGGGCACCATCCTCACGCAGATGCGCCCCGTCGTCGACAAGTACCAGGCGACTTACATCTCGAACGTCGGGCTGGCGGACCTCGACGAGGCATTCAACGTCCTCAGCATGCCGTTCTTCCTCGAGTCGGATGACGAAGAGCGCGCGGTCAAGAGAGCGCTGACCCAGGTGTTCGAGCAGCGGCTGCAGGCCAAAGGTCTTCACTTTCTGAGCTGGGGCTCCGGCGGCTGGGTGCAGCTCTTTTCGAAGAAGCCGCTTCGCACGCTGGGCGACGTCAAGGCGGCGAAGCTGTTCATCACGAAGGGCTCCGTCAAGTGGGTGCGGTGGTACGTCAACAACGGCTTCCATCCGGTCGAACTGGTGCCGGCCAGCGTGCCCGAACAGCTCAAGCTCGCCACCGGCGCGATCGACACCGCCGCCTACGTTCCGTACCTGGCGGTCCTGCAGCGTGTGTTCAGCGACGCGCCCTACATGCTCGACGTGCGCCTCGCGCCGCTGCCTGGCGCGCTCATCATGTCGAACTCGGCCTGGAACAAGCTCACGCCCGAGGACCGCGACAAGATCACCGCGTCGGCGCGGGCGCTCGAAGACAAGGTGCACGCCGCCATCCCGAAGATGGACGCGGATTCGATCAAGGCGATGCAGGCTCGCGGTCTCCAGGTCATCAAGGCCGATCCGAAGGCGGCGGCGGAGTTCCGCGCGGCCGCGGGCCAATTGGTGGCCACGATGCGGGGCGACATGGTGCCAGCCGATGTCTTCGACCTGGCCGTCAAGGCGCGCGACGCCGCCCGCAAGGCACCGGGCAAGTAAGTGCCGACGGCGCTCCTGGTCAACGCCGAGAACCGGATCGCCAGCCTCGCGCTCGGCGGAGTCATGATCATCCCGCTCGCGGAGATTGCGTCCCGGAAGTTCCTCGGGACCGCGATTCCCGGGTCGAGCGCGTACGCGTCCGTGCTGACGCTCTGGCTGGGCATGCTCGGGGCCGCGATCGCGGCGCGCGAAGGCAAGCTGCTCACACTGGCCACGGGTGAGTTCCTCCCCAAGGGCCGCATCAGCGCCGTCGCGCACGTGCTCGCCGGCGCCGCCGGCGCGATGATCTCCACCATCCTCATGATGGGCGCCATCGTCCTCGTCCAGAGCGATCGCGAGGCGGGAGACATCATCGCGGATGCCGTCCCCAAATGGATCGCCGACCTCGCGCTGCCGATCGGGTTCGGTCTGATTGCGATTCGGCTCGCGTGGCGGGCGTCGCCGAACAGGACAGGACGCGCGATCGCCGCCGCCGGGATCGTCGCCGGCCTGCTCATCAATCACTATCGCGTGGGGCTCGTCGACCAGTCGCTCCTTCCGTGGCTCGTCATCGTACTCGCCGCCGGCCTCATCGGTTCGCCGATCTTCACACTGCTGGGGGGCATCGCGCTGTTCGCGTCGCTCGTGCGGGGCACGCCGCCCGCCGTCATACCGCTGATGGCGTACCAGCAGTTGACGACGTCCAGCGGTATCGCGGCGATCCCGTTGTTCACCGTCGCCGGGTTCCTGCTCGCCGAGGGCCGGGCATCGGAGCGCCTGCTGCGCCTGTTCCGCGCGTGGGCGGGCTGGGCGCCCGGAGGCACGGCCATTGCCGCCGCCACACTGTGCGCGTTCTTCACGCTGTTCACGGGTGGATCAGGGGTCACCATCCTGGTGCTGGGAGGACTGCTGCTGCCGGCGCTCGTGGCGAGCGGCTATCGCGAGCGCTTCTCGATCGGCCTCTTGACGGCGTCCGGATCGCTGGGCCTCCTGTTCCCGCTGTCGCTGCCGTTGATGCTCTACGGGATCGTCTCCCAGAAGGCGTCGATCGAAGATCTGTTCATCGGGGGGCTGCTGCCGGGGCTCCTGATGCTCGCGCTGCTGGCGGCGCTCGGCATCCGCGAAGGGATCGTCACCCGGGCACAACGGACCCCGTTCCGGGCGGACGAGGCGCTCGCGTCGATATGGCAAGCCAAGTGGGAGCTCCTGCTCCCGGTGTTCGTCGTCGGCATGTACGTCGGCGGCGTGGCGACGCTCGTCGAGTCGGCGCCGGTCGCCGCGCTGTATGCCGTCATCGTGCAGCGTTACGTCACCCGCGACCTTCCGACGTGGAAGGACGTGTTCCGCGTCGCGGCCGACTGCGTCGCCCTGGTCGGCGGCGTGCTCCTGATTCTCGGGGTGGCGGCGGGCCTGACGGACTACTTCGTGTACGAACAGATCCCGACGAAGCTGGTCGCGTGGACGCAGACGCACATCCATTCGCGGATTGCCTTTCTGCTGGTGTTGAACGTGTTTCTGCTGCTGGTGGGCACGGTGATGGACATCTTCTCCGCCATCGTCGTTGTCGTGCCGCTGATCCTGCCGCTCGCCGAGTTCTACGGGATCAACGTGGTGCACCTGGGCATCATCTTCGTCGCGAACCTCGAGCTGGGGTTCCTGCATCCGCCGCTCGGCCTGAATCTGCTGCTGGCGTCCGTCCGCTTCAAGAAGCCGGTGCTCGAAGGCACGTGGGCGACGCTGCCGATGTTCGGCATCCTCGCGGTCGGCGTCCTGCTCAACACCTACGTACCGTGGCTGACGCTCGGGATCCTGCAGTGGATGGGGCGCACGTAGAAAGGCCACCATTTGCGCCGTGGCCGGCACAAAAACCTGTACTTCACGGCCACTCTCTATATGGCTTATGAATGTCGAATGCTGAATGCTGAATGCTGAATGCTGAATGCTGAATGCTGAATGCTGAATTCAGCCCGACTCCCCGGGTCCGGTTTTGAAACCACTTCCGTGTCCGAGGCGCTGCAATCGGACCCCATGATCCCCGCACTCGCCGACGTCTAGGACAGTGGTTTCAAAACCGCTGCTGCAGGAGGAAGGCCACCATTTGCGCCGTGGCCGGCACAAAAACCTGCACTTCACGGCCACTCTGCAAACGGTGGCCTCCCTCCCGACTCCACGGGTCCGGTTTTGAAACCACTTCCAGTATCCGTGGCGCTACAATCGGACCCCATGATCCCCGCACCCGCCGACGTCGCCGCTCCGCCCGCCGATGCCACGAGCACTGCGAGTGGCCTCGCAAGCAAGGTTCTGAAGCCTGGGACC
>JANOJK010000154.1:0-3879 GCA_031408165.1 Acidobacteriota bacterium
CTCCGCATGGCGATCGGCGCGCGCGGCAAGGACGTCCTCCTGCAGTTCCTCGTCGAGGCGATCGTGATCAGCCTCATCGGCGGGCTGATCGGCATCGGGCTCGGCTTCGGCCTGAGCGCCGCGGTGCAGAAGTTCATGCAATGGCCGGCCGTCATCTCGCCGAACGCGATCGCGCTGGCGTTCGGGTTCGCGGCGGTCACGGGCGTATTCTTCGGTTTCTATCCGGCGCGCAAGGCTGCGGGCCTGGATCCGATTGAGGCGCTGCGCTTCGAATAGGCGCGCTTCAATGTTCGTCGTCGGCGGTACTCGTACAATTCTCACAAGGAGTCAGAGCATGAAGCAACTCGGATTGACGGCGGCCCTCGTCGTCGCGCTGGCCATCTCAGGCTACGCGCAGAAGAAACCGGACTTTTCCGGCACGTGGGCGCTCGACCAGACGGCGACGGACGCTGCCAACGCGGCGGCGGCAACCCCGCCGGCCGGCGGCGGCGGTGGCGGCGGCGGCCGCGGCATGGGCGGCCCGATCACCATCAAGCAGACGGCCGACACGCTCTCGATCGAGCGCGCGGGTCGCGGCGGCACGCCCACCACGACGACCTACAAGCTCGACGGCACCGAGCAGGAGATCGCCCAGGGCCAGATGACGATCAAGGCGAAGGCGAAATGGGACGGCGACAAGATCGTCATCGAATCGACCCGCCCCGGCCAGGACGGCACGCCAATGACGAGCACGATGACCTACACGCTCGACAAGGACGGCAACCTGTGGACGGAGAACAAGACCGCCAACGGGACGCGCAAGGTCGCCTACAAGAAGAGCACTTAGTCCGCTGCCAGCTGCGAGCTGCCAGCGTTGCTGAGGAAACGAAGGGTCAGGGCTTACGCCCTGGCCCTTTTCACGTACGGGCGCGGAGGAGTTCGAGAACCGTCCGCCCGGTAACCGGGTCGATGAGGTCCGGCGCTATCGCGGCCAGCGGCTCGAGCACGAAGAGCCGCTCCCGGAACCGCGGGTGCGGGACCTGCAGGCCGGGCTCCTCCACCACCTGATCCCCCGCCAGAATCAGATCCAGGTCGAGCGTGCGCGGCGCGCCAGGGTAAGGGCGTGTCCGGCCGGCCGCCAACTCGATTGAACGCAGCTCCTCGAACAGTTCGCGCGGCGAGAGGGTCGACTCCCCCACGCCGACGGCATTCAGGTAGCGCGGATCGTTCTCGAGCCCGTCACCAACGGGCTGTGTTTCGAAAATGGGGGAAAGCCTGAAGGAGGTGAGCAGCGCCGCGATTCTATCGGCGGCGGCGCGAATCGCACGCTCGCGGTCGCCGAGATTCGAGCCGAAGGCAATCACCACCACAGCGGGAAGCGGGAAGCTGGAAGCTGGCAGCTGGCAGCTGGCAGCTGGAGCTGGCCTCAGTTGACCCAGCGGGTCGGCAATACGACGCCCTTGGTGCCGGCGCCGTCCGCGCGGCGGCCGAGGAGGTCGGTGCGGCCGGCCAGCGCCTGTTCGAAGAAGCGCTTCTGCTCGAGCGTTTCCCCCAGAATGACGCGCAGGAGCGTGCGAAGGCGCGCGTGATTCAGGTGCTCGACCCTCTCCCGCCAGCGATCGACGAATGCCTGCGCCTGGTCCCGATCCTCGCCGATGACTGCTGCCTGCGCGTCCTGCTGCTTGCCCTTGCCTTTGCCGGCCGGCTCGAGCCGGGGCTCGGGCGCGTCCTCCGCCGTCCCGCCGTGGTCCTGGATGGCGTCGTGCACCCAGGTGAGGTGAACGTCCTCGCGGTTGATCACGTACTGGTAGGCGTTATTGAAGTCGTAGTCGATGACAAGGCGCGCCGCGGCCACGTGGCGCTGGCGCAAGGCCGACTTGTCCCGGTAGAACTCCAGGAGCAGCTGGAGCAGAGCGTCGGCCTTCACGCGCTCTGCTTTTCCTTGCAGGTGATGCACACGCGCGTCCAGGGGATCGCGTTCAGGCGCGGCGCCGCGATCTCTTCACCGCAGTCGCGGCAGATCCCGAACGTGCCCTTCTCGATCCGGCGGAGCGCTTCCTCGATCGCCTGGAGGATCTTGGCGTCGGTTTGCTTCAGTTTGAGCTGGATGTGGACTTCGTTGTTCCCGCTGGCCTGGTCGGCGAGATCGCCCTGACGCGAATTGACGTCCCCCATGGTTTCCTGGAGGGGCTTCACGCCGCCGCCCTGTGCGAGCAGGTCGGCGCGCTTCCTGAGCAGCGATTCCTTATAGTTGGCCGTATCCATTCCCGCAATCTCCCAGGGGAGCCCTCAGGCAGGGCAACCGCCCTCCTGATAATCCGCCATCTTATCATTTCCCGAAGGCCGAGGTGGGAGGGTGCGCTGGCGTTACTCCGCTCTCAGTGTCCCCAGCGGCTTCTTGCGGAGCACGTCATAACTGGAGGTGACGCCGACGATGCCGACGAGCGCCATCGTGAAGAGGGCGCCGAGCGCGGCGAGTCCCGGGGCCGGGCGCCAGGGGATGTCGAGGACGTGGCGCGAAACGCCCCAGGTGAGCGCCATGGCCCCGCCGGCGCCGACGGCTCCCGCGAGCAGCCCCAGTCCGCCGTACTCGAACGCGAGCATGGCGCCGAGCATGTGCGTGCTGGCCCCGAGTGTCCGAAGGATCGCCGCCTCGTAGACGCGCTGGAACTTCGTCATCGCGACCGCCCCCGCGAGGATCAGGACGCCGCTCAGCAGCGCGATGCCGCCGACAATCGAGATGGCGAGCGTGACGTTGTCGACCGCGGTCTTCACGGTCGCGAGGACCTCTCGCATGTCGATCACCGAGACGTTGGGGAACTGCGTGACGAGATCGCGCTGAAAGCGGCCGCGGTCGGACGGATCTTCGGGCGCCTTCAGGATGCCGATCCACGTCTGTGGCGCCTTATCCAATGGACCAGGCCGGAAGACGAACATGAAGCCGCCGCTGCGAGCATCCTCCCACCGCACCTCGCGGATGCTCGAGACGCGCGCTTCCAGGATGCGCCCCGACACGTCGAACCGGACGGTATCGCCCACCCGGATACGGGCCCGGTCGCTCAGCCCCTTTTCGACCGACACCTCGGCGGGGGCATCCTGAGAGATCGCAGGCTGGCCTGCCTGCCCGCTCGGCGAAGACACGACTGACGGGGTCCAGAAGGCACCGTCCACCACCTTCTCGTTCGCCTGGACGTGATCGCGATAGGTAATCGTGTATTCGCGGCCCAGCCCGCGGCCCCGGACGTCTTCGACGGACTCGAGATTCGTGGCGCTGCCGCGCACGCCGGTGACGCGCGCGCGCATGACGGGAATCAGTTGCGGCGGCCCGGCGGACGGCGCCTTCCGCGCGTCGAGGAACGCCCGTACCGGGGCGACCTGGGTGGGCAGGATCTCGATCAGGAACATGTCGGCGCCGCCCGAAGACAACTCCAGCGAGAACTGCTGGAGCAGGTTGGTCTGGAGCGATCGGATGCCGATCACGAAGAAGCTGCCGATGCCGACGGCCAGCAGGATGACGCGGGTCTGGTTGCCGGGCCGCGCGAGATTGAGCACGGCGTGGCGCAGCGGGAAATACCGGGCGCGCGCCACCGGGCGGACCGCGTAGACAATCCCGGAGCTGGCGAGGTGCAGCACCAGCGCCACCCCGGCAAACCCCGCGCACACGATCAGCCCTACGCGCAGCGAGGCCGCCTGCCATCCGGCCACGGCCACGAGCGCCGTGCCGACGATGACGGCCGCCGCCGCCTGGGTCCAGTCCACATGGGCCAGCCGCGCGCGGATGCCCGCGGGGGTCCACCACCCCGGGTAGCCGGACGGTCCCGCGAGACCGGCCGTCGTACCGCCGCGCAACAGCAGCAGCGGCTTGACGCGGCGCACCTCGAGGAGCGGGACGAGCGAGAA
>JANOJK010000161.1:0-4584 GCA_031408165.1 Acidobacteriota bacterium
GGGACCGCATGGCAGTGATACAGGTGCACGCCGAAGGGATCCGCCTCGAACTCGTACAGAAACGTGTCGCCCGGCATGACCTGGTGTTCCGGCAGCGCCCCGTCCATCCCGGGCGGATGCCAGCCATGAAAATGAATCGTGTGGGGATGCGTCCCCTGGTTGATGAACTTGACGCGTACGAGATCCCCTTCCGTGGCGCGCAGCGTCGGCCCCGGCACCTGGCCGTTGAAGGTCCATGCGGGAAAGAAGATGCCCGGGGCGATCTCGATCTCGCGATCGATGGCGACGAGCTCGTACTCGCGAAGCAGGCTGCCGTCGGCGCGTGGAGTCTCGCGATAGAAACGGCCCCGCTCCGCAGGCGTGAGATGGGAGAAATTCCAGCTGCGAAGGTAGACGGCCGGGTCGAAGTGCGCGGTCGACACGCGGCCGACGGGGCCCATCATGTGGGCGGCGTGCTGCATGGCGCCGTGGGACTGGGCGGCCTGGCCGGACACGCTGCGCGCGCCGAGCGCGGCCGTGCCGGCGGCGGTGCCGAGACCGGCGAGCTTCAGCAGCGAGCGGCGCGAGATGCCTGTCATTCGAATAACCTCATTTCAGATTTTGAGTAATCAAAATATCAGTTCGTGGTATAAGAAGTCAAGTGGCGCTGCCGTCCTTCACCGTGGAGAACTACCTGAAGGCCATCTTCCTGGCGCAATCGCAGCGGCCGAGGAAGGGGGACCTGGTGCCCATGGGACAGCTTGCGGCGGCCCTTGGCGTGGTCCCGGGGACGGCCACGACCATGGTCAAGGCGCTTGCCGGGTCGGGCCTCGTCAAATACGAGCCCTACGCCGGCGTCCGGCTCACGGCGTCCGGAGAACGGCTGGCCGCCATGGTCGTACGGCGCCATCGGCTGATCGAGTTGTTCCTGGTCAACGTGATGGGGATGAACTGGACCGAGGTCCACGAAGAGGCCGAGCATCTGGAGCATGCCGTATCGGATCGGCTGATCGACCGGATCGACGAAATGCTGGGCCGTCCGGCGGCTGACCCGCATGGCGATCCCATTCCGGATCAGGCAGGCGTGCTGGCGCGGCGTCCGCAGGAGACCCTGCTGACGTGCCCCCTGAACGTCCCTGTCACCGTGAGCCGCGTCACGGACCAGGACCCCGAGTTCCTTCGGTTCGTGGAGCGGCGCGAGCTCAAGCCCGGCGACGTGGTGGCAGTCGAGGACCGCGACGCGGCGGCCGACAGTGTGCGCCTGCGCGGCAGGGACGAGCGCGCCATCACGATCGGGACACGCGCCGCCTCAAAGGTGCTGGTTCAGGCCGGGACCGGATGACGCGAGGACGGCGGGGCTCATTTCTGCCGCCCGATGTGGCGCCTGAAGGCGTGCAGTGTTTCGGCGCTGACGTGGTGCTCGATCCCTTCCGCATCCTCCTGGACAGTGGTCTCGGGGATGGCGAGCGATCGGAGGAACTCGACCACCAGGTCGTGCCGTTCGCGCGACTCTTTCGCCAGCCGCGCCCCCTTGTCCGTGAGAAAAATCGCGCGGTAGGGCTGGCTCGCGGTATAGCCGTCGCGTTTGAGGCGCGCGATCGTGCGGGTCACGGTGACGTGCGACACGCCCAGGCGCTTGGCGAGGTCGACCGCGCGCGCCTCGCCGACCGTTTCGGTCAGCTCGGCGATCGCTTCGACGTAATCCTCCGCGGTCTCCAATGAGTGCTTGCGGCGGGTCTGCCGGAGCGCCCGCGCCTGCATCTCGGCACTCCGCACCGAGATCGATTTCCCGGGTCTCATCCCTGGATAGCGTAGCGCATGACCTCTGGTTGACATCGGCCCCGGGGCCAATGTAGCATGCGCTACATTCTGAAGCCATGACAAAAATCGCCACGCTCGCCGCCGCCATCACGGTCGTGTGCCTCACGGCGCTGGACCCGGCACGGGCCGCCGCGCAGCCCGCGGCGGCGCCTCCCCCGCCGGAGCGGACGACGGCGATTTCGGGGTACATGGACTTCCATTTCAACAAACAGGAGCTCGAGGACGGCCGCCTCGACTTCCACCGGTTCGTTCTGCTCGTCACGCACAATTTCAGCGATCGCATCAGGTTCGTGAGCGAGCTGGAGCTGGAACACGCGCTCGTCGAAGGGCTCGAGGAGGCGGGCGAGCTCGAGCTCGAACAGGCGTACGTCGACTTCCTGCTGGCGCGCCGCTTCAACGTGCGGGCCGGCATGCTGCTGATGCCGGTCGGGATCATCAATGAGCGCCACGAGCCGCCGATCTACTACGGCGTCGAGCGGCCCTTCGTCGACACGCTGATCGTGCCGACGACATGGTTCGAGGTGGGCGCCGGCGTCCACGGCGAAATCGGCCGCGGATGGCGTTATCGCGCGTACATCACGTCGCCGTTGAATGCTCGGGAGTTCACGGCAGAGGAAGGCATCCGCAACGGCCGCCAGAGGGGCTCGGACACCAACATCGGCCGGCCCGCCGTCACCGGGCGCCTGGAATACGCTGGGATTCGCGGGTTGACGGCCGGCGCCAGTTTCTGGACCGGCCATTCCGGCTTCGAATTCCGCCCGCGATTCGAGGTGCCGGTGACCGTGACGGAAGCCGACGTGCGCTACTCGCGCGATCGCCTCGAGCTGCGCGGACAGTTTGCCCACACCACGATTGGCAATGCCGCCGACCTCAACGACGCGCTCGGCCGGGCGGTGGGCGTGGACCCGAACGTGGCGAGCGCGCTGCGCGGGTTCTACGGGGAAGCCGGATATCGTGTGATCTCCGGTGCCCCGTTCGGCGACGTCGGGCTGTTCGCGCGCTACGAGAACTTCGACACGCAGTTCCGGATGCCCGCGGGCTACCTCCCCCTCAAGGCTCTCGATCGCGACGCCATGGTGGTCGGCTTCACCTACTGGCCCGACCCCGACATCGCGGTCAAGTTCGACTATTCGGCCCTGAGGAACCAGAGCACGGTGATCAGGGCCCACAACTCGCTGAACATCGGTCTGGGGTGGTGGTTCTGATGTCCCGAACATTCACGCACTGCGGCCTCTTGTGCGCCGTCGTCTGCGCCCTTGCCGCCACGGCACGGCCGGACGCGAGCCACGCCCGTCAACCGAAAGCGCAGGTGGTTGAAATCGACGCGGAGCGCTTCAGCTTCACGCCCTCCGAGGTTCGCGTGAAGGCCGACGCCCCGGTGGAGATTCGCCTGAACAGCGACGACACGGATCATGGGTTCCGCATTCTCGGGACCGACATCAACATCATCATTCCCAAACGGGGCAGGGGCACGGCCACGGTCACGTTCCAGCCTCCAAAACCCGGACGATACGTCTTCGAGTGTTCGAAACTGTGCGGGGCGGGGCACGCGTTCATGCGCGGCACCCTGATCGCGGAATGAGCCGGCCCCTGAAAGCCGTCGGCGTCGCGACTATTCTCTTCCTCGCGGCGTTGTCCACCGCGCAGACGCAGTCCGGGCCTCTGGGCCACCCGCTGGCCGGCCTGACGCCCGTCGAGTTCGAAGAGTTCCGGCTGGGTCTCGACGATTTCCTCGAAGTGGAAGCGGCGGACGAGGGCCTGGGCCCCGCGTTCAACGGCACCAGCTGCGCCGCCTGTCATAACGTGCCGTCCATCGGCGGCGGCGGAGTGATGGCGGAGCTGCGCGCCGGCCGCCGAAACGCGGACGGCGAGTTCGAGACGTTTGACGCGACCGGTGAGACGCTCTTCCACTTGTTCTCCGTTCCTTCGCACGGCTGCCAGCCCATGCTCCCGGCTGATGCCACCGTGTTCGCGCGGCGCATCCCGATCCCGCTCTTTGGCGCCGGGCTCGTCGAAGCCATTCCTGATGAGACCCTGCGCAGTCTCGAGGATCCGGCCGACCGCAACGGCGACGGCGTCAGCGGGCGCGCCGCGATCGTCGTCGATGTCGCCACCCGCGAGCGTCGTGTCGGCCGCTTTGGCTGGAAGGCGCAGCACGCCACGCTGTTGACGTTCGGCGCCGATGCGTACCGCAACGAAATGGGGATCACCAACGACGTGTTTCCGCAGGAGGTCGCCTTCGGGATCACACCCGCACAGATGCGAGCGTGCGACCGGATCCCCGATCCCGAGGACGTCCGTGATCCGCGAACCAGGCGGCGCGGTATCGACAATTTCGCGACGTTCATGCGGCTGCTGGCTCCGGCCCCGCGGGAGGGTGTGAACGATCAGGTCCGCGGAGGAGAACTGGTCTTTGCCGCTCTCGCCTGCACGACCTGCCACGTCCCCGCCCTCGAGACCGGGCCGAGCGCGAACCCGCTCTTCCACCGGAAAAAGGTCGAGCTCTTTTCGGATCTCCTGCTGCATGACGTCGGCACCGGTGACGGCATCAAGCAGGGAGCAGCCGAGCCGAACGAGATTCGCACTCCGGCGCTCTGGGGCCTGCGACTCCGACGGCCTCTGCTGCACGATGGGTCGGCCGGCACGGTGGAGGAGGCCGTCCTCAGGCACCGCGGCGAAGCGCTCCTGTCACTCCGAGGCTTCGAGCGCCTCAGCGACGACGATCGGGCCGCCCTCCTCGCGTTCCTGCGATCGCTGTAGGCGGCGCAACGACAAGGGCCAGCG
>JANOJK010000167.1:0-6416 GCA_031408165.1 Acidobacteriota bacterium
CTCTCGCGGGCGGTCGAGCATGCCGAGATGAAAGACGGCGCCGCCCAGTTGACCCCAGGTGTCGGATGACATGCTCCACCACGTGATGGAAGAGTCGCGGCTGGAACGGTTACGTCTGCAACAGGAAGCCGAAGGCTCGCACGGCGGCGCCTGAACATTCGGTTCGGCAATCTGGCAGTCATCATAGGGCCCCTGCTCAACGTGAGGCTCAGGACCGTTCTGACGTGGGCCGCCCTCACGCTCGCCGGCGCCGGCGTGATCGCGGTCGGCTCGAATCCACGCGAGTTCGCCCGGGCGCACGGCGGCGTCGTGCGCCTGTCCATCGCGACCGGCAATACCGGCGGCGTCTACTACCCGTACGGGGGCGCACTGGCGAAAGTCATCGGCGAGGCGCTCCTCGTGCAGGCGACCGCCGAAGTGACGGCGGCCACGGTCGACAACCTCAAGCTGATCCAGCAACGGAAGGTCGACGTGGCGTTCGCGCTTGCCGACACGCTGGACGCAGCGCTGGGGGGAAACGGCCCCTTTCAACGGATGGGCGCGGTACGCGCGCGCGCGCTCGCCGTGCTCTACCCGAACTACACCCACGTCGCAACGATCGCGGGAACGCGGATCGAACGTCTCGCGGACTTGAGAGGCCGCGTCGTCTCGACGGGATCCCCTGGCAGCGGTACCGAGGTCATCGCCTTGCGCACGCTGCGCGCGGCCGGGCTCGATCCGGATCGGGACGTGCGGCGCCAGGCGCTGTCCGTGAACGCATCGGTGGATGCGCTCAAGGACGGAAAGATCGACGCGTTCTTCTGGAGCGGCGGACTGCCGACGGCCTCCATCCTCGATTTGTCGAGCTCGGTCGGAATCACCGCAAAGCTGCTGCCCAATGACGAAGTCGTGGCCGCGCTGCAAAAGGAATACGGTTCCACCCTGTATTCGCGCCTGGTGATGCCCAGGGGCTCGTATCCCGGAATGACGTCGGAGGTGGGCGTCGTCGGCGTTCAGAATGTGCTGGTCGTCCACGAGGCGATGGAGGAGCAGCTCGCCTACGACCTGACCCGGGTGCTCTTCGAAAAACAGGCGGAGCTCGCCCGCATTCACCCGGAAGCGCGGCACCTCTCGCTCACGCGGGCTGTCGTCGGCTCGCCCGCCTCGTTCCACGCGGGGGCCGTGCGCTTTTACCGGGAACGCGGCGCGTGGAAACAGTAACCGCAGGTCCTCCCGTCGCCGAGGATCTCGCGTTCGAGTCGCCGACTCGCGAATTGAAGGGCCGCACCGCGGCGCTGGCCACGGCGCTGACCGTCGGGTTGTCGTTCTACACGCTGTACTGGGTCGTCGGAATCATCCAGCCGCAGATCCACCGCATCACGTTCCTGCTCCTTGCGCTGGTGCTCAGTTTTCTGTTCTATCCACGCGGCCGGGCCGATCGCACGCACGTTCCGCTCGTCGACTGGGCGCTGATCGGGGTCGCCACGGTTGCGCTGGCCTGGCCGATTTTCGACTTCCAGGACTTCATCTATCGCGCGGCGGATCCCACCTCCGTCGACGTCGCCCTCGGCGCGGCGCTGATTGCCCTCGTGCTGGAGGCGACGCGCCGCACGTCGGGCCCGATCCTGCCCGCGACGGCGGCGGCATTCGTGGCATATGCGTTCTACGGTCCCGTGCTCGATCTCGTCGGCCTCGGGTTCATCGCACACCGCGGATATGACCCCCCGCGCATCGTCGGCACTCTCTACATGACGCTGGAGGGCATCTTCGGCGTGCCGCTCGAGGTCGCGGCCACCTATATCGCGCTCTTCACGATTTTCGGCGCCGTCCTGAATGTGTCAGGGACGGGCGAGTTCCTCGTCAACTGGTCTTTGGCGGCCGTCGGGAGGTCGCGTCATGGTGCGGGCGCCGGCCGCGCGGTCACGGCCGCGGGCGTGCTGCTCGGTACGGTGTCAGGCAGCGGTGTCGCCACCACCGTCACGCTCGGAGGGACGACGTGGCCCGTGTTGAAGCGCGCCGGCTATCCTGCGGCGATGGCAGGCGCGATCCTGTCCGCGGCCGGGATCGGCGCAATCATCAGTCCGCCCTCACTGGGAGCGGCGGCGTTCATCATCGCCGAGCTCCTGAAGATCTCGTACCTCCAGGTGCTCGTCATGGCGACGATCCCGTCGCTGCTCTATTTCCTCGCGATCTTCCTGATGATCGAAGCCGACACGCGCCGGCTGGGTACCCGCCCCGTCGAGCTCGCGCTTCCCTCGGTCTGGGAGCTCACCCGCCGCCAGGGCTATCACTTTCTCACGCTCGTCGGTCTGACGATCATGCTGGCGCTCGGGATGTCGCCATTCCGCGCGGTGTTCTACTCGATCGTCGCCGCCGTCGCGGTCAGCTTCATCGACCCCAGGACCGCGCTCTGGCCGCGCCGCCTGATCCTGGCGATGGAGGCGGGAGGAAAGAGCGTCATTGCGGTGGCGTCCACCACGGCAACCGCGGGGATCATCGTCGGGGTGGTCACCCTGACCGGACTGGGACTGAAGATCGCCGGCCTCATCGTCGCGTTTGCCGGTGGTCACCTCTTCCTGACGGTGCTGTACTCGGCGCTCGCCGTGCTGGTGCTGGGACTGGCCGTGCCTGTCACCGCGTCCTACATCATCGCCGCCGTCATGGTCGCGCCCGCGATGGTTGCCGTCGGCGTTCCCGAGGTCGCGGCGCACATGTTCATCTTCTATTACGCGGTGCTCTCGGAGGTGAGCCCGCCCACGGCGCTGTCGCCGCTCGCCGCCGCCGCGATCACCGGCGGGCGGCAGATGCCGACGATCATGTTGACCTGGAAGTACACGCTTCCGGCGTTCGTCTTTCCGTTTGCGTTCACGCTGAGCCCGCAGGGGCTGGGGCTGCTGATGCAGGCGCCGGTCGGCGACATACTGGTGAGCACTGCGACGGCCGCGCTCGGTGTGACCGCGCTGTCGGCAGGACTGGGCGGCTGGATACGCACGCGTGCGAACGCCGTCGAACGCACGCTCGCGGTAATCGGCGGGCTCCTGCTGTTCTATGCCGGCCCGCGCACCGACCTTGCAGGCATGGTGTCGTTCGGCGCCGCGGTTGCCGTCCACGTGGTGCGAACGCGGCACGCCACCCCGTGAGTGGTCAGCGCGCCGCAAGGCCTTCCGTCAATTCAATCCGCGTCTCCGCGGGATCGAGGAGGAAGGCGTGGCGCAGCGGCATCGCGAAGGAGAGTCGTAGCCCGATCCGTCATGTCGACCGCTCGATTCGCGGTCTTCGCCGGGGAAGAATAAAGTTCCTGCAAATCATGAAAGCGATCGCACCAATTTCGTAACCCGAAGCGAGACACCTTCGACCGATCGCCCATCGAGCACGCGATGCCGGCCGCTTCGGACACAATGGCCTTGAGTTCGCGGGTTTCGCGGAGCTCGAATGGTCGCATCCGATCCTGGCCTGCGAATTGCTGTGGGCGGATGGCCATCTCACTGAATTCGGCTTCGTGACCCAGGGACTTATGGGAAGACGACGTGCTTCGGCATCGAACTATCGTCTGACCCGGCCCGAGGAGGCTCCGGCCGCCGCGGGTGCACCCCGTTTGGGTCTGGCGCTCGGCGGCGGGTTCGCGCGCGGTATCGCGCACGCCGGCGTGCTGAAAGTCTTCGAGCGCAACCGCATTCCGATTCATTGCATCACCGGCGTCAGCGCAGGGTCGATCGTCGCGGCGGCCTATGCGAGCGGCACACCGGCAGACGAAATCGCCCGGGTGGCCTGCGCCATGCGATTCCGTGATGTGGCGCGTTGGACCGTCTGCCGCATGGGATTCATGGGGAGCGATCGGATGAATCGGTTCCTCGAGGGGGTCCTGCAGGCCCGCTGCTTCGAGGACATGCGGACTCCGCTCGGGATCCTCGCGACAGATCTGTGCACCGGCGAGCCGGTGTCGTTCCGTGACAGAGGTGACGTGTTCCTTCCGATCCGCGCGAGCTGCGCGTACCCGGGCCTGTTTCAGCCTGTCCGCTCGGGCGATCGTCTGCTGGTCGACGGCGCGATGAGCGTCGAGATACCCGCCCTGCAGGCGTGCGAGCTCGGCGCGACGCACGTGATCGCTGTTTCCCTTCCGCCACCGCGCTCCCTGCGGCCTCCGTCCGACGTCTTTCAAGTCGTCCGGCGCTGCTTCCAGATCATGCAGAGGCACGGCGAAGATGCCTGGCGGAACCACAGCGAGCTGGTCCTCACCCCGGATCTCAAGGACATCGACTGGAATGGATTCGAAGCGGGACCCGAGATCGTGAAGGCCGGAGAGGCGGCTGCCGAGGCCGCATTGCCTCTGATCCGCTCCTGGTTCCTGAGTCCGGACGTCGACGCAGAGTTTCTCGGGTTTGGGCACGAACAGATTCCTCCCAGCGGCGAGCTGCGCAGTTGAGTCCCTGTAATGAGGGTGACAAGTTTCGCTGCTGACTTGCAGACGGTGTTCGCGACGCCCCTCCGGCGCTGGCGATCCCGCGCCGGCCGATGCTCGCCGTGAACATGGATCTGCTCGCCATTGATCGGGTCCACGTCGGCCCCCTCGCCTGCACGGCAGGCTCAAATCGGAAGCCCAAGTTCCTTCGCGGCCTCTTCCTGAGAGCCATCCATCGTGACAAAGCGGTCGATTTTCTCGGCGGCGTGAAACCAGAGGGCTGTGCGAAGGTGCGCAAGGTCCAGAGATCGCGGAGTGCTCACCGCCGGCAAGACGTGGGCTTGACAAAGATCCAGCGTCAGATCGCGCAATACGAAGAGACTCGTATCCTGCTCCAATCGGTCGAGGCACGTCTTGAATCGTTCAGGCGTCAACGGGCCGTCGCGTGCCAGCCGAATCAGGTTTCGTCTGGCCTCGAGCACCAGAAGGACGCTTGACAGCAATTCCGCGGCATCGGTTTCCCTGGACAGCCGCGCCGATCCTTCTTCGCCCAGCAGGATGCACAAATAGGCTGACGTATCGACATACAGACGACGGCGAGTGGGCCGCTCATTCGGAATACCGGTCAACGGTTGCCCCGGTCCTCCAGCAGCGCGGCCAGATATCTGCCTTTCGTTCCGCGAGTGAGCGCCGGCCTCAGTCGACGCGTCCCCACATCCTTGCCGCGATGGATCGCCGGCGGACGAGCCGGGCTCAACTGAGCCACGGCTTCGTTGTGACGCGTGATGACAATCGTGTTGCCGGATTCGGCCTCGGCCACTGTCGCTGAGAGTCGCGCCTTCAGGTCCTGAATTGAGATCTGTTTGATGACCATGATCGTCGTTTATTCTACCCCGTTTTATGGCCTTCTGACACAGAACGTACGGTGCGGGCAAGAAAAGGGCAACACGCCGGGCGCGCGGACCCTGCGCAACACCACCGGCCGGATCATATTCCCGGCGAGGAATAGGGTCCCAGACATGGCAATATGATGGTATTACGATGCCGACGATCACCGTGAAGCTCGACAAGAAGCGCGCGGCTCGTCTGACCCGTTGGGCGCGCCACGGGAAGGTGCCGAAATCCGACGTGATCCGGGCCTTGATCGATCGCGCGGGGCCGATCGAGACCGGCGCGGATCTGATCGAGTGGGTCGACGTGGCGGAAGGGAAAGGCCTGGGGCTGGCGCAGAAGAAGCCGTGAGCCGTTCCCGCCCGGTCCTGCTGGACACGTCGTTCCTGATCGATCTCGAGCGGGACACCGCCGAGGGCGAGTCAGGTCCGGCGCGGCGCTTCCTGCCCTCGCTCCGCGGGCGTCCGCTCGCCGTGTCGATTGTCACCGTCGAGGAGCTCCTGGAGGGAGCGGCCGACCAGGCTGCGGCCCTGGCGTCGCTGCAACGGTTCTCGATTCAAGGATTGCATCCGGCGCAGGCGCGGCGGTGCGCGCTCCTGCAGCGTCGCGCGACACGTCAGATGGGCGAGAACGACGCCTGGTTGATTGCCACGGCCGAGTCGATCAACGCGGACATCTTGGGCGCCGACCGAATGGCGTTCGAGCGTCTGGGGACTCGATACCTGCGCTATCGGTGAACGGCGACAACCTTTGCCGGACATTCATGCCATGACCGATCAGGAGCAGCTGGCGGGCTACGACGATGGCGGGACAGGCCGGACCGTGGAGCTGCGGTCGCTCGAGACCCCACCCGGTGTTCCCGCCGCGTCTTCCCCGGAGCTCAGGACTTTGGTCGCGGTCGCCGTGGGGGCCATCGTGGTTGCGACGCTGTACATCGCTCAGGACGTCCTCATCCCCATTACGTTGGCCGTCATGCTGTCCTTCGTCCTCTCTCCGCTTGTTGAGCTCCTGCGGCGGTTCGGATTGTGGCGGGCCGCCGCGGTCGCGGTGAGTGTGCTCGTGGCGTTGGGAGCCATCGGTCTCATCGGCACGCTGCTCGGGAGTCAGGCCGCCACCCTGGCGGCCGATGTCCCGCAGTATGTCGAGG
>JANOJK010000170.1:0-10027 GCA_031408165.1 Acidobacteriota bacterium
GCGATCCGCGCGACGCTGGCTTCGACGCGGCGCTCCGACGACACGTCGTTCGTCATGAACGTGAAATCCGCGCGATCGCGGTCGCGGAATTCGGGCGTGACGCGGATGCCGGCGAGGCCGCAGACGACGCGGTCCCCCGCGCGGACGTCGCGCAGCTTCCGGCAGGCGAGCCCGTCGCCGTCGATGACGATGGTCGCGTCCATCCGCTGACGATCGACCGCCAGCCAGCGTCCCTCCTGGCGCACCTCGGTGCGCAGGTTCGTCGTGGAGTAGAAGTCCTCCGGCGCACACCCGTCGCGGTCGGCGGCGCGCACGAGCGCGTCCTGCGCCTCCGCCGGATGGCAGCCGAGCGGGATCAGCGCCTCGAGCAGCGCCGCGAGCGCCGGCTCGCCGGGGGCCGACACCTTCAGCGTCAGGCGCGAGAAGTCGGTGTTGGTGCGGCCGATCTCGAAGTGCTGCACTTCGAACGCGCCCCCGCGCTCGATCACCGTGTTGAAGATCGCCGTCAGGAGCTGCGAGTCGATGAGATGCCCTTCGGCGGCGACGACGGCGGATGGTCCAGAGACGATGTCCATGTGGCTCGCGTCAGTATAGAACCGTTGAGTGCCAGGCCGCGAGGCGCCGATGCTGCCGGGTGATCCGCAACAGGCGCTGAGAGACGATGTGCGGCTCCTCGGCACGCTGCTCGGAGAGACGCTCGTCCGCCAGGAAGGGGAGGCGCTCTACCGGCGCGTCGAGCGGGTCCGGGCGTGCGCGAAACGCGCGCGCGCCGACGGGGCCACGGGTCGAGGCTCCGGGGAGGTCTTCCACGAGCTGACGGAGGAGCTGGCGTCCATGCCGATGGACGCCGCCCTGCCGGTCGCGCGCGCCTTTGCGCAGTTTCTCCACCTGGCGAACATCGCAGAGCAGCACCATCGCATCCGGCGCCGCCGGGTGTACCAGCGCGATCCGACGGCGAGTCCCCAGCCCCGCTCGATCGAAGAGACGCTGCCGCGGCTGGCTGCGGCGGTCGGGCCGGACCGGCTGCATGCCGCCATCCTCGCGCTGCGCATCGAGCTCGTGATGACGGCGCACCCGACCGAGATCATGCGCCGGACGCTGCAGCGGAAGTACAACGCGATCGCGCAGGCGCTGGCCGGCCTCGATCGCCCCGACGTCACGCCGCTCGAGCGCGACGCGCTCGGCGGCGAGCTGCGCCGCGAGATCACCGCCGCCTGGGAGACCGAGGAGGTGCGCCGGGATCGTCCGTCCCCCCTCGACGAAGCCCGGTCGGCCTTTGGCGTGTTCGAGCACACCGTGTGGGACGCCGTCCCGCAGTACCTGCGGTCGCTCGACAAGACGATGCGCGACGTGACCGGGCGGGCGCTGCCGCTCGACGCCGCGCCGGTCCGGTTCGGGTCCTGGATCGGCGGCGATCGCGACGGCAATCCGGCCATCACCCCCGAAGTCACGCGGCGCGCATGCCTCGGCGCGCGGTGGGTCGCGTTGACCCTCTACGCCCGGGATGTGGCCGCGCTTCGCGAAGACCTGTCGATGCGGGCGGCGAGCGACGCGTTGCTGGCATGCACGGGCGGCGCCCCCGAACCGTACCGCGCGCTCCTGCGCGGCGTGCACCGCGGCATCGAGTCGACCCGCCGCGCGATCCATGACCAGTTGTCGGCGCGCCCCGGCGGCCGCGGGGGACCGACGGCCGCCGAGGAGGTCTACCGCACCGCGGCGGATCTCGAGCGCCCGTTGCGCGTGTGTTTCGACTCGCTGCACGAGACCGGCAACGGCGTGATCGCGGACGGGCCGCTGGCGGACGTGCTGCGGCGGCTCGCCTGCTTCGGGCTCGCGCTGGCGCGCCTCGACATCCGCCAGGAGGCCAGGCGCCACGCCGACGCGGTCGATCTGATCGCCCGTGACGCGGGTCAGCCCGGCTACACGGAGTGGCCGGAGGAGGCGCGCCTCGCCTTCCTCGTCGACGCGCTGTCAGGGGACGCGCAGGGGCGCGACGAGGACCTGCCCTACAACCCGCGCACCGCCGAGGTGTTGCAGACCTTCCGGGTGCTCGCCACCATTGCCCCGGATTCGCTGGGCGCGTACGTGATCACGATGGCCAGCCAGCCGTCCGACGTGCTGGCCGTCGAGCTGCTGCAGCGGCGCGCGGGGATCGAGCCGCCGCTCCGCGTGGTGCCGCTGTTCGAAACGGCACGTGACCTGCGCGCCTCCGGCCTCGTCATCGATCGGCTGCTCTCGATCCCGTGGTATCGCGATCGCGTGGCGGCGGCCGGCGGCCGCCAGGAAGTGATGATCGGGTATTCGGATTCCGCCAAGGACATCGGGCGCGTGGCCTCCGCGTGGGAGCTCTACAAGGCGCAGGAAGCCATCGTCGACGCCGGGCGCCGGCACGGCGTCGCGGTGACGCTCTTTCACGGCCGCGGCGGCAGCGTCGGCCGCGGCGGCGGGCCGACCGCGCGCGCGATTCAGTCCCAGCCGCCGGGTTCGATCGACGGCACGCTGCGCGTCACGGAGCAGGGGGAGATGATCCAGGCGAGGTTCGGGCTGCCCGGTATCGCGTTGCGGACACTTCAGGTCTACACCTCGGCGACGCTCGACGCGATGCTGGCGGCCCCCCGCCCGGTGGACCCGTGCTGGCGCGTCGTCATGGACGGCCTCGCGGCGTCGGCGGAAACGAGCTTCAGGAGTGTCGTGCACGACGATCCGCGGTTCCTGCGCTACTTTCAGACCGCCACGCCGGAAGCGGAACTGGACGGCCTGCACATCGGGAGCCGTCCCGCGCGCCGATCTGGCGGGGGCCTGGGCGCGCTCCGCGCGATTCCGTGGCAGTTCGCGTGGATCCAGACGCGGCTGTTCCTCGCGTCCTGGCTCGGCGCCGAGGCGCTCGACAGTGAAGCGCTCGGCGCCGACGCGCGCGCGATGCGCCGCGCGATGTACCGCGAGTGGCCGTTTTTCCGGTCCCTGATCGACCTGCTGCAGATGGCGCTGGCGAAGGCCGATCCGGCGATCGCGGCGCATTATGACAAGCAGCTCGCGCCGCCGGACCTGCAGCCCTTTGCCGCGTCGCTGCGCGCCCGCCTCGCGCAGGCCACGAGCGCCGTGCTCGCGATCACGGAGCGGGACACCCTGCTGGCCGACAACCCGGTGTTGAGGCGATCGATCGACGTGCGCAATCCCTACGTCGATCCGATCCATCTGGTGCAGGTGGAGCTGCTCCGGCGGCTGGCGTCGCTGCGCGCCGAGGCGCAGACCGGCGATCCGGCGGTGGACGAGGCGCGGGAGCGCGCGGCCGACGCCCTGCGTCGCGCGCTGAGGATCACCATCAACGGCATCGCGGCCGGCTTGCGCAATACTGGATGAAACCCATGGCGACCCCAACCGACATGCACGGGCCCGGGACCGCGGGCCACGCCGCCGGCGCCCCCCAGAGCGGCGAGATCCGCAAGCTGACCTCGCTGCTGGAAGTGAGCCAGGCGCTGGCGAGCGCCACCAACTTCCGCGCGTCGCTGCATCGCGTGCTCGAGATTCTCGAGCGGTCGCACGATGCCGTCCGCGGCGCCGTCGCCTTGTCTTCGAACGACCAGTTGCCGCTCGAGGTCGCCGCGGCGGTCGGCGCCGGTCGCGATCGGTCCTGGCAGAGCGGCATGCCGGCCGGCGCGCTGGCGCGCCAGGTGTTCACGACGGGCCGGCCGGTGGTGGTCCCCCGGATCAGCCGCGAGCCGGCATTCGGGGAGCGGAGGTCCGGGGATCCGGAGCGGACGTTCGTGGCCGTCCCGCTCCTGCTGAACCGCCGGGCGACGGGCGTGCTCTCGGTGGAGCTGCGGTTCAAGCCCGAGCGCAACTACGAGCGCACCGGCAAATTCTTCGGCGTCGTCGCGTCCATGATCGCGCACGCCATCAAGGTGCAGCGCCTGCTCGAGGCCGACCGGGAGCGGCTGGTCCAGGAAAACGTCCGCCTCCAGGGGGAACTGCGGGAGCGCTACGACTTCTCGCACATCCTGGGCACCAGCCGCGCGATGCACAGCGTGTGCGAGCAGATGACGCAGGTGGCGCGTACCAACACGACGGTGCTCATCCGCGGCGAATCGGGGACCGGCAAGGAGCTGATCGCCCAGGCGATCCACTACAACTCGCAGCGGTCGGCCAAGCCGTTCGTGAAGGTGAGCTGCGCGGCCCTGCCGGACTCGCTCATCGAATCGGAGCTGTTCGGCTACGAAAAGGGTGCGTTCACCGGCGCGGCGGCGCGCAAGCAGGGGCGGTTCGAGCGCGCCGACGGCGGCACGCTCCTCCTCGACGAGATCGGCGAGGTGAATCTCGCGGTCCAGGTCAAGCTGCTGCGCGTCCTCCAGGAGCGCGAGTTCGAGCGGCTGGGCGGCGTCGAGCCGGTCAAGGTCAACGTGCGGCTGATCGCCGCGACCAACAAGCACCTCGAGGACGCCATCGCCGCGGGCACGTTCCGGGAGGATCTGCTGTACCGATTGAACGTCTTCACGATCTTCGTTCCGCCGCTGCGGGAGCGGAAGACCGACGTCCTGCTGCTCGCGGATCACTTCGTGCAGCGGCTCGCCGCCGACCACCGCAAACCGATCCGGCGCATCTCGACGCCCGCCATCGACATGCTCATGGCCTACCACTGGCCCGGCAACGTGCGTGAGCTGCAGAACGTGATGGAGCGCGCGGTCCTGGTCTCGGACGGCGACGTGCTGCACGCACATCACCTGCCGCCGACGCTCCAGATGGCCGGCACGAGCGACGCCGCGACGTCGCAGCCGCTCGCCTCGTCGCTCGCGGCCTTCGAGAAGGACCTGATCCAGGACGCGCTCAAGATGGCGCGCGGCAACCGCGCGAAGGCCGCCCGCCTGTTGCAGACCACGTCGCGGATCGTGAACTACAAGATCCGCCGCTACCGGATCGACTGGGCGCGGTTCCGGTAAGGCGTCGCTCGTTTGCCGTTTGCCTCACGACGGCGGTGCTCTTTGTGAGCTTTGTGATCCTGGTGAGACGCGCGTGTGCCGTGAGTGCGTGAGGTGTGCTTAGTCCAGCAGCCTCCTGCCGAGCAGCGGCTCGCCGCCGCGCGATGCGTAGAACCCGTAACACGCCATCGCCGCCGGAATCGCCGCGAGCAGCAGCGAATCGGCGAAGAACCAGGCGGACGTGTCGAGCGTGAAGACCGCGTTTGCGATGATGAAGTTCACGAGGAACAGCATCACGATCGCGAGCAGGCCCAGGCGCTGGATGGTCAGCACGATAATCGAGATGTAGAGCACGACGGTCGCCAGGTTGAGCGCGAACGGTCCGGTGTCCGGTATGCCGCGCGCGGAGGTGAACGAAAAGAAGGCGATCGCCATGACGACGGCGGCCCACTCGCGGCGGAGGAGGATCTTCAACAGGACCATGCCGAACACAACGACGAGCGCATTCAGCACCGCGTTGAACACCTGGTTGCCCACCTGCGCCAGGACGAAGCGGGTGCCGAGCAGCTCGTCGAACGACGGCGTGCGCGGTGTCGCCGGATATCCGAGCGTCTGCGCCAGCAAGGTGCTCGCGAGCTCGATGACGTGAATCAGGACGCCGAGGCCAATGCCGAAGAGGATGTCGCGGCCCACCAGGGGATCGCGCCACTGGCGGGCCATGAGGCGGGACCACGACACGACGGTCGCCGGCCAGAAGCGGCGCACGTACGGCTCCACCGCGAGATACAGAATCCACAGGAGCCCGGCGGCCCAGAGTGGCTGACCGGAGAAGAACCGCCCCATCTCCGTGTTCGGGTCGGCGACGTGCTTGGCGGCGAGCACCCAGACACCGAACGCGACGAGAGACACGAAGGCCGCGAGCTGGAAGGCGCCGCGGCGATCCCCCCGGCCCTTGCGCAGGTTGTGCCGGGCGACCAGTGCCGCGGCCACAAACAGCGAGAAGATGGCGAGGCTTGCGAGCGCCGACGTCCAGGAGAGGCGCGCCTTCTCGGCGATCGTCCGGGCCATGCGCCGTGGTTGCGTCCACGGCGCGACCTGCTGGAAGTACACCGGGCGGCCGCGATAGGCGCCGGCTTCGATCCGCAACGTCTGGCCCGCGAGTCCCGGCAGCGGTCCTGTCCATGCGACGCGGGTATCCGCATAGAGGGCCGGAGTCCACTCCGGCTCGGCCGGTGTGAACGCGGCCATGTCGATCTCGGCGGCGTCGAAGAGGGGCTTCCAGTTCACGGGCGCCGGCTTCGCTCCAGGGTCCAGTTGCGGCGGCACCACGGACATCCTGATCAGCCGGCCTTCCGGATCCGTCACCACCGTGGTCATGTCTGAAACCGTCGCCGGCGGATCGTCGAGCGACACGCGGTCCCGATCGCCCGTGGGCACCATCACCGTGGGACTGCCGCGATACCAGAAGTGAACGGCCGCGGGGCGTCCCGTCGCCAGGCGCTCGCGGGCCGCGAGCTCGGCATGCTGGCCCGCATGGCCCAGAAAATCCGCGGGCACGATGTTGTGCGCGGAATCCACGCCGGGGGAGTAGCCCACCGAAGCCAGGATCTGTTTCGCGCGCTCCACGAGCAGCAGCGGCGGCTTGGGCATCGGGACGATGCTCGTGACGAGCATTCGATGGGACATCACGACGCAGCCGATCAGCAGGCCGATCGTGACCGCCAGGGCGGCGATGGCCGGGAGCGGCCGCAAGGCGCCCGTGGTGCCGGCGGCGGCAACCATCTCCGGCGATGGTGTCTCGCCCGCGGCGAGCGCCGCGGCCAGCGGATCGCCGCCCGGCAGCGCCGCGGCGACGGCCAGCGCGGACGCCGGGCGCCGGGCGGGCTCCGGCTCGATGCAGCGCATGATCGCGCGCTCGATCGCCGGATCGAGGTCGCGGACGATCTCGGACGGCTGCGTGATGCCCTCCTGCTCGCGCTTCGCGATGATCTCGGCAAGACTGCTGCCTTCGAGGGCGCGCCGGCCGGTGAAGAGCTCGTACAGCACCAGGCCGAGCGCATAGACGTCGCTCCGCGCCGTCACCTCGCCGCCGGCAAGCTGTTCGGGGGCCATGTAGGCGGGCGTCCCGGCGCGCAGCGTTTCCCCGGTCACGCCCGCCAGACCGAAGTCCGTGATGCGGATGCGGCCGTTGCCGTCGAGCATGACGTTCGCCGGCTTCAGATCGCGGTGGACGACGCCGCGATCGTGCGCGGCCGCGAGCCCCGCGCAGATCTGCCGCGCAACCTCGATCGCGCGATCCTCGGGAAGTCGTCCGATCCGGCGGAGGAGCGACGCCAGATCCTCGCCGTCCACGTATTCCATCGAGAGGAACGTGCTCCCCTCGTATTCGCCGATGTCATAGACGCGGCACACGTTCGGGTGCGACACCTGTCGCGCCATGCGCACTTCGGTGTGGAGCTGGGTCAGGCGCGCCGGATCCCGGTCGATGGACTCGGGCAGGAACTTGAGCGCGACCGCCTGGCCCAGCTTCAGATCGTCGGCGCGGTAGACCTCGCCCATCCCCCCCTTGCCGAGGCGTCCGACGATCCGGTAGCGGCCGTCGAGCAGGGTGCCCGGCGGGAACCGGCCGTGATCGATCCCCTCGGTGCTGGTCAGCCAGGTGCTGCTCGTCGCGGCGGTCCTGTGGCTTCCACCCCCTGCACTCCCGTGGCTTCCACTTCTCGGTGGAAGATCCGCCAGCCGCGTGACATCCGTCCCCCACGGCGTAGGGGTCGCACAGCGCGGACACACGTCCACCGCCTCGGAGATCTGGACCGTGCACGTGGGACAGACAGGCATGTATCAGCCGAAGCGCGGCAGCGTCCGCGACGCCGGCCGCGCGGCCAGGTAACAGCCTCCGAGCCCCACGGCCAGCACGACCGCGAGGTATACGAGGCCGGCGGGCGCGCGCCAGCTCGAAAGGTCTGACGTCAGCGGCGCCCTCAAGAGCAGGAAGTGCGTCATCAGCGTCATCATCGTCGCCAGCAGGCCGACCCAGCCGATGACGATGACGAAGATGGCGGTGATGACGAGCCCCATGATGAAGTCGAGCGCCGGGATCCCCGGGCTGAACATCCCCTCGAGGACCACCCACACGAAGCACAGCGTGGCCGCGACGGCCGCCGCCCACCGGCGTTTCAGCAGGATGCGCAGCGCGACGAACCCGCCCATCCCGAGCATCCCCGACGACATCGCGTTCTGCGCCTGGGTCAGCACTTGCGCGAGGACGAAGCGAACCGACATCAAGTGCTCGACGTTGCCGGCGACCGGCATGGGCTCGGGCCGGCCGAAGAGCGGCGGCAGGAGGTTGTGGACCGCAAAGACCACCGTCATCGCCATGCCGGCGCTGATCCCGATCATCACGTCGCGACCGACGCGCGGATCGCGCCAGTCTCCGGCGACCAGCCGGGTCCAGCCGACGAGGCTGTCGGGTGAGAAGCGCCGCACGTACGGCTCGAGGCCAAGGTAGGTGAGCCAGAGCAGGCCCGCGCTGAACAGGGCGCCGCCGATCGCCGTGAAGAACCGCGACTGCGCGACCCCGAACGACGCCACGTGGGTATCGCCCAGTACCCACGCGCCCATGATGAGGAAGAAGACGGCTGAGGCCGCGCGGAACGCGCCGCGGCGGTCGCCTCGGCCGAGTTTCACGTTGCGGTAGGCGAGGATGGGCCCGACCAGCATCAACGCCGGCATCACAAGTCCCGCCAGCGTGCCGATGATCTGCGCGAAGCGGGAGCTTGTGGCCGCCGCGGGCGTGCGCACGGACTGCGACCACGATCCCGTGATGACGAACATCACGGGCTTGCCATGCGTCGCCCCCGCTTCCACGCGCACGATCGCACCAGGAACCTCCGCGATCCGTCCTTCCCACGCCATCCGCTGCTCGGCGAAGACGGGCGGGACCCAGCGCGGGGGCGCGGCCTTGAAGTCCGCCATCGGCAGACCGGCAAGGTCGAAGAGAAGCGGCCAGTTCGTGAAGGGCGGCGCCGCGTCCGCCGGATCGCGCGGCTTCGGCACCGCCAGCAGTTCGGCGAGCCGCCCCGCGCTGTCGACGACCACTAACGTCATCCCGCTGATATTCATCGGCGGGTTGAGCCCCTCGACCTCGTTCTCACGCCCGAGCGGGTCGAGGAGGCGCGGGCTCGTGCGATACCAGAGCACGTAGGTTTCCGGCCTCGCCGTCCGCAGCCGGTCCCATCGTCCCGGCGCCTGCGACGTCTGGTCCACGTACCGCGCCCAGTCGAGCGACGTCGAGAGTCCCGCGGCCGTCGAGCGGACCTGGTCCGCGTAGCCGAGTTTCAGCACGACATCCTGCGCGCGATCGATCAACGCATCGGGGGGCTTCGGGGGATTGACGATGTTGACGAGCAGCACGCGCTGATAGAGGAGCAGCACGGCGAGCGACGACAAAACGATCCAGGCCGCGCCGGCGAGCACGCGTGGCATCGCGAGCGCTTCGGTGGTTCCCGAGGCCGCCACCATGTCGGGCGACGGCGTTTCGCCGGCTGCCAGCGCCGCGGCGAGCGGGTCGCCGCCCGGCAGCGCCGCTGCCACGCCGAGGGCGGACGCGGGGCGCCGCGCGGGATCGGGCTCGAGGCAGCGCATGATGACGCGCTCAATCCCGGCGTCGAGGTCGCGGACGATCTCGGTGGGGAGGGTGATGTCGGCCAGCTCGCGTCTGGCGATGAGCTCCGCCATGGTGCCGGCGTCGAGCGCGCGCCGGCCGGTGAAGAGCTCGTAGAGCACGAGCCCGAGCGCGTAGACGTCGCTGCGCGCGGTGACCTGGCCGCCGGCGAGCTGTTCGGGTGCCATGTAGGCCGGCGTGCCGGCGCGCAGGACTTCGCCGGCGGCGCCCGCGAGGCCGAAGTCTGTGATCCGGATTCTGCCGCTGCCGTCGAGCATGATGTTCGCCGGCTTGAGATCCCGGTGGATGACGCCGCGGTCGTGCGCGGCCGCGAGACCTGCGCAAATCTGCCGCGCCAGCTCGAGCGCGCGATCCTGGGGGAAGCGGCCGACGCGGCGGATGAGGGACGCGAGATCCTCGCCGTCCACGTATTCCATCGAGAGGAAGGTGT
>JANOJK010000225.1:0-3456 GCA_031408165.1 Acidobacteriota bacterium
GAAGTACCGCGAGGCGGGCGTGCCGCTGATGGTGATTGCCGGCAAGGAGTACGGATCCGGGTCGTCGCGCGACTGGGCGGCGAAAGGCACGCTGCTGCTCGGCGTCAAGGTCGTGCTCGCGGAGAGCTTCGAGCGCATCCATCGCAGCAACCTGGTGAACATGGGCGTCCTGCCGCTCGAATTCGGTCCCGGCCAGACCGCGGCGTCGCTGAAGCTCACCGGCCGCGAACGCTTCGACGTCATCGGCATGGCGCAGGCACTGAGGCCGGCCGGCCCGGTGACGGTGCGCGCCACCGCGACCGACGGCACCGTCAACGAGTTCACCGCGGTCGCCCGTATCGATACGCCCGAGGAGCTCGTCGCGTACCGCAACGGCGGGATCCTGCCCTACGTGCTCCGCCAGCTCTGTTCGTAGTGCAACTGCTGGCTCGCAGCGCATGTTGGATCCGGGCCGCAACGCACGGGATCGCGCCTCGTATAATGCTCGGGTGAGGTCCGCGGACGTCAAGGCGCGGGCGGCCGAGCTTGGATTCGACCTGTGCGGCATCGCTCCGGCGGGTGACTTCAAGGAGCTGCGGTTTTTGCCTGACTGGCTCGCGCGCGGCTATGGCGGCGAGATGCACTACCTCCAGCGCACGGCGGATCGCCGTGCCGACGTCCGCGCGATCATGCCCTCGGCGCGGGCGGTCGTCGCCCTGGCCACCGTTTACAACACCGATCGCCCGTACTCGACCGAGGTTGCGGATCCGGCGGCCGCCCTGATTGCGCGTTATGCGTGGGGCGACGATTATCACGCGGTCATCAAGCTGCGCATGGACGCGCTCATCGGCTGGATGCGCGAGCGGGGCGGGCTGGACTTCGAGGCCAGGGCATACGTCGATACCGGTCCCGTGCAGGAACGGGTATACGCGCAGTACGCGGGCCTCGGGTGGATCGGAAAGAACACCTGCGTGATCAATCCTGACATCGGCTCGTGGCTGTTCCTGTCGGAGATCATCTGCAGCCTCCCCCTCGAGTCCGACGCCCCGGCGCTCGATCAGTGCGGGACGTGCCGGCTGTGCCTCGATTCGTGTCCGACGGGCGCGATCGTGGAGCCATACATGGTCGATGCGACCCGGTGTCTGTCCTACCTGACGATCGAGACGAAGGGGGAGATTCCGCTCGTGGACCGCGAGGCGATCGGCCGGCACGCCTACGGCTGCGACATCTGCCAGGAGGTGTGCCCCTGGAACACGCAGCCCGCGCGGCCCGACGCGCCGGGCAGTCCCTGGGTGCCCCGGCCCGCGTTCGATGGCCCGACGATCGGGAACCTCTGGCGTACACCGGACACCGAGCTGCGGGCGTCGCTGAAGCACAGCGCGATGTCGCGCGCCGGTGCGAAGCGGCTCCGGCGCAACATCGCCGTCTGCGCCGGCGCGACCCGTGACGCGGACGCCTTGTCGGCCCTCCGCGAGGTCCACGAACCCCTCTGCGACGATCCCCTCGTCGCCGAGCACGTCCATTGGGCCCTGGAGAGCAACGGTGGCTGAACGTGTATCCTTCATCAATCCTCCGCGCGCCGGACGAGGCGAGCCGGCGGACGGAGACGGCGGCTCGTCGTCGGCGACCTGAAACGGGTCGAGGCTGAGCCGCGGAAGCGGGAGTCACTCGGATGGCGGAAGCGTTTCGCGCGGCCTTGTTGTTGTCGATGCCGCAACTGCAGGATCCGAACTTCGCGAAGACCGTCGTGCTCTTGTGCGACTACGGGCCCGAAGGGGCGTTCGGCCTCGTGCTGAACCGGCCGACCGACATGCCGGCGAGCGCCATGGTGCGCCTCAAGCCGCCGGTCGAAGGCGGCAACGATCTGCCGCTCTGGATCGGCGGCCCGGTGGAGCCCGAGCGCGGATGGATCCTGCTCGGCGAGCCGCCTCCTGACGATTTCAAAACCATACGCGACGGTCTGTATCTGTCGACCTCGCAGACTCTGCTGCGCCAGGTGCTCGCAGCGAATCCGGCGCCGCGCGCGCGCATCATCGCGGGCTACGCCGGCTGGGGCCCGGGTCAGCTCGACGACGAGCTGGCACAGTCAGCATGGCTGATGAGCACGGTCGACCTCGATCTGGTCTTCGATGTCGCCGCCCACGCGATGTGGGAAACCGCGATCCGCCGGATAGGGGCGGACCCGTCGATGCTCACGATGAGCCGCGGCGTCCACTGATCGGATTGGCAATCGCATTGCAAAACATTCTTTCTGGAACAAGGAATATCCAGGAGGATACATGGCAGAGGAAACCACCCCGCTTCGCGAATTGCTCGTCGACCAGCTCAAAGATCTCTACAGCGCGGAAAACCAGATCATCAAGGCGCTCCCGAAGATGGCGAAGAACGCCACCAGCGAACAGTTGCGCGTGGCGTTCGAACGGCATCTCGAGGAGACCCGCGGCCAGGTCGCGCGCCTCGAACAGATTGCCGAGCAGATGGACATCTCGCTTCGCGGCAAGAAGTGCAAGGGGGCCGAGGGCCTGATCGAGGAAGGCAAGGAAGCAATGGAGGAGTTCGAGGACGACGTCCTCGACGCCGCCCTGATTGGCGCGGCACAGAAGGTGGAGCACTACGAAATTGCCGGGTACGGTACGGCCCGGACCCACGCCACCATGCTCGGGCTGCCCAAGGTCGCGCGGCTGCTTCAGCAGACCCTCGACGAAGAAGCACGCACGGACAAGAAGCTGACCGAGTTGGCGGAACGGGTCGTCAACCGCGAGGCCCTGCAGGACGCCTGAGGGAATCGGGTAATCGCGTAATCGGGTAATTACTTCGAGAGCACTTGAGCGAAGAACTCGAGTGCTCTCGGGTCTTTGGACTGGCCGAGCCAGAACATCGCCTGCTTCCGCACGGCGGGGTTCTGGTTCGTCTTCGCCACCTTGATCAGCAGGGGAACCCCCTCATCCTTCGGGAGCTGGCTCAGGGCGAAGACGGCGCGTTTTTTCACGTCGGTGTCAGGATCGTTTTCGATCGCCGACGTGATTTCCGCCGCGGCGCGCTGCCCCGCCTTCTGCGCGAGCCAGAAGATCGCTTCCCCACGGACCTTCGGGCTGGCATCCTGGCGCGCGAAGCGCACGAGCTCGGGCACCGACTGCTCGTCGGCGCTCTGAGAGAGCCCGAACATGGCGCTCTTCCGCACCTCCTCGCTGGGATCGTCGCGCGCGATCTTCTTCACCGCCTCGAACCCGCGTCGCCCCCGCGCATTGCCCAGCCAGAAGGTCACTTTCTTTCGGACGAACTCGGGATTATCCCGCGGCTCGGCCAGGCGCTCGAGCGCGGCGTCCGCCGTCGCGTCCTTGTGCATGGCGATCGCGCCGACGGCGGCGTCCGTGAGCTTGTCCGACTTCACCTCGGCCTTTCTGACGAAGGTCTCGAGCAGCTTCACGGAGTCTGCGGCGTTCACGCCGTCGAGCCACTGGATCGTCCGTCCGCCGG
>JANOJK010000228.1:0-2333 GCA_031408165.1 Acidobacteriota bacterium
CGCCGGAGCGAAGGAGACTGCGGAATTGTTATCGACGTGTCCCGCAACGGCGCACATTCCCATCGTGCGCCTGATTCCGGGGAAGCGCCTGACGAGCCGGGTGCTGGCCGCCGCCTCCCGATAACCTCACCTCATCGGTACCGCCCGCGGGCACCGCTGTGCCCTCGCTTTCGCCTGCCTCTGTCCCGTTTCACTATCCCTCTGATTTCCAGAGGGCGGGCCCGGACAAGGATCGAAGGCAGAAGGCAGAAGGCATGACACTGAGATCGCAAATCTACATGTTCTGCATTTTGCCTTCTACCTTTTGCCTTCAGGTTGGCATTTTTTCAGCAACCTGCCTGACCTGAAACTGCTGCGATAACGAGGTCGGGCCCGGATCTCAGGCAATCGAGGACGTGAAGTCCTCGTAGCTGCCCTTGAAGTCGGTGAGCTTGCCGGGCTCCAACTGCCAGACCCGCGTGCCGACCTCTTCCATGAGGTCCTGGTCGTGCGTGACCAGCAGCACGGTCCCCTCGAACTTCTGGAGCGCGACGTTCAGCGCGTTGATCGACTCGAGGTCGAGGTGGTTCGTCGGCTCGTCGAACACGAGGACGTTCGGCTTCAACAGCATGATGCGGCAGAACAGCAGCCGCGCGGTCTCTCCGCCCGAGAGGGCGTGCGTGGGCTTCAGCCCTTCTTCCCCCGTGAAGAGCATCTGGCCGAGCAGCCCGTGAATGTCCTGGCGCGCCGCGTCCGGATCGAACTGGTGCAGCCATTCCACCGCCGTCATCCCTTTCGCGATGAGGCCGGTCGCATCCTGCGGAAAGTACCCGACGGAGACTTCGTGGCCGAAGCGGATCGTCCCCTCGTCGCGGTCGTTCGGCGACGCGTCCACGCCGGGGGCATCGGCCAGCAGGGCCTTCACCAGCGTCGTCTTGCCGACGCCGTTCCTGCCGACGATGACGATTTTTTCGCCGCGGTTGACGATGGCGTCGAAATGGTCGACGACCAGCGGGCCGCCGAAGCCTTTCGTCAGGTCTTTGATCTCCATCGCCATCCGGCCCGACGGACGGTTCATCTTGAAGTTGATGTACGGGCGCTGGATGTTCGAGCGCGCCAGCTCGGTCGTCTGCAGGCGCTCGACTTCCTTGCGCCGCGAGGTCACCTGGCTCGCGCGGGTGCCCGCGGAAAAGCGCGCGATGAAGTCCTTCAACTGGTCGATCTTCTTCTCGCGCTGCGCGTTGTCGGACTCGACCTTCGAGCGGATCTGCGTCTTCGCGACGACCATGTCGTCGTAGCCGCCCGTATACGTGATGATGGTCTGGTAGTCGATGTCGGCGATGTGCGTGCAGACACCGTTCAGGAAGTGGCGATCGTGCGAGATGACGATCAGCGTCCCGCTGTAGCGCACGAGGAAATCGCGGAGCCAGTGAATCGAGTCGAGGTCCAGGTGGTTGGTCGGCTCGTCCAGCAGCAGTCCCTGCGGTCCGCCGAAGAGCGCCTGCGCGAGCAGCACGCGGACCTTCTGGCCCCCCTGCAGCTCGGACATCTGCTTCTCGTGGAGGGCTTCAGGGATGTCGAGGCCGTCGAGCAGCACGGCGGCGTCGGATTCCGCGGTGTAGCCGTCCTCCTCGCCGACCACCCCTTCGAGCTCGGCCAGCCGCATGCCGTCGGCGTCGGTCATGTCGGTCAGGTTGTAGAGCCGCTCCCGCTCGTCGAGCGCCTTCCAGAGGCGCTTGTTGCCCATGATCACGGTGTCGACGACGCGGAAGGTGTCGAAGGCGAACTGATCCTGGCTGAGGACGCCGAGCTTCTCCGGGCGCGTCACGGTGCCGGCCTGCGGCGGGATCTCCCCCGTCAGCAGCTTCATGAACGTGGACTTGCCCGCGCCGTTCGGGCCGGTCAGGCCGTAGCGCCGCCCCGGCGAGAACGTCGTCGTGACCTCCTCGAACAGGACTTTTGAGCCGAAACGCATGGACACGCCGGTTACAGCAATCATCGCGACGATCTACTCCTGGATATTCTAGGTGGGACGAACCACTGATTATACCCCGATATCTGCTATTTCGGCCAACCCGTCACCCACGATCAACACGCCAGACTCGGCGCACTGTGCCCCCCCTGTTGCGACCTCTGCGTGGGACCGTCGCGCCTCGGGCTGCCAGTGAAGCTTCGCCTTGAACCGACCAAGTGAAACCCGAGAGACGGGGCGTGGCGAATCTTCACTAGCGCTCCCTGCGCACCGTCACTTTGGCGCCGCGGAGCTTGGTGGCCTTGAGCGCGGCAATGATGTCGGCCGCGCGCGATTCGGGCACTTCCACCAGCGAGAACGCGTCGCTGATCTCGATCGCGCC
>JANOJK010000251.1:0-3864 GCA_031408165.1 Acidobacteriota bacterium
GGGCACGCGGAGTTGACGGAGCCCGGTGCGCGCTACGTCGATTTCCTGGTGCCGGGGCTGCTCGGCATGAACGTGATGGGCACCGGTATGTGGGGCATCGGCTTTTCGCTGGTGGTCGCGCGCAACGGCAACCTGCTCAAACGACTCGTGGCCGCACCGGCGCGGCGCAGTCATCTGCTGGGCGCGCAGGTCGCCTCCCGTCTTCTCTTTCTCATCCCGGAAGCCGGCGCCCTGCTCCTGTTCGGCTACCTCGCGCTCGGCGTGCCGATGCGCGGGTCGGTGCTCTTGCTGACCGCGGTATCCCTCCTGGGGGCGCTGGCGTTCAGCGGCCTCGGACTCCTGACCGCCGCGCGGCCACGAACGATCGAGGGTGTGTCGGGGATCATGAACCTCGTGATGGTGCCGATGTGGATCTTCTCGGGGATTTTCTTCTCGACCGAGCGCTTTCCTGCCGCCATGCAGCCGTTCGTGCAGGCGCTGCCGCTGACGGCGCTGAATGACGCGCTGCGCGGCGTGATGCTGGATGGCACGGGCCTGGTGGCGCTGCTGCCGGAGATCGCGAACCTCGCGACGTGGGGTCTCGTCAGTTTCGTCGTGGCGTTGAAGATTTTCCGCTGGCAGTAGCACGTGCCGGCGACATCAGCAGGAGCCAATCGAGGCTGGGCTGGTCGGGAAGCGACAGCGGAGCGGGCGCAGACCCGGGGGTTGCTGTTCCGACATGAGGCGCCTTCCTTCGAAGGGCGCGAACCCGTTCAGCCGCCCGCCGTCCGCAGATGGGCGAGGAACAGAAGGTAAGACTTATTGAGTCGGCCGCCCTCGCGGCGCGTGGCTGATGGGAACGCCGGGACCTGGAGTGCCACCAGAGAAAAAGGCAACCGAACGTACCGGCGAGACCGTTCTCGCGCGCTCGAACCGTCAGCGGCCGGTAATCGTGGCGGCGATGAAGTCCATGTCGGGCAGTCGCCCGGCGGAGAGACCGATAGCGCCCGGCAGGTCGGCGGACTGATTGAGCTGTTCGAACTTCTCCGGGGCGAGGACACCAGAGGCGCTGAACAGCTTCAGCAGCCGTGTCGACACTGAAACCGCGACCTCGCTCGCCCACACGCGCGCCTGCGCCTTCATCAGCTCGCTGCCTGACCGCGCCGCTGCCCGCGTGAGCGCAACCGCGGTCTCCACTTCGGTCATCGACGTCGCGCACTCGAAGAGCGCGTGCTGCTGCTTGATCAGTTTCTCTCGGAACGCGAGGTTCACCGCGTCCGAGAGGAACCGCGCCGCGTGTGCCACCGCCGGTCCGCCTGCATCCGCGAACCCCTCGACCGATGCAGCCATGTCACCGTAGAACCTCCCCTTGCTCTGCACGCTCCGCCGCATGCGGAACACCCCGATGATGTTCTGCATGATCTCGGAGGTGCCTTCGTAGATGCGGAGGATGCGCGCATCCCGGCGGATCTTCTCCACCTCGAAATCCACGCAGTAGCCGTACCCTCCAAGCGCCTGCACCGCGTCGTCGGCCGCCACGTTGCCCACTTCGGTCGCAAACAGCTTGGCGACGGCTCCTTCGACCTGGCGGTCTTCCGTGCCGGTGTCGAGCAGATCGGCGACGTATTCGATATACGCCTGCGCCGCCGCAAGCCGGACGCTGTTGGGCACGAGCAGCTTGTGCGTGAATCCCTGCTTTTCACAGAGGAACGTGCCCGACTGGCGGCGCTGCTTCGAGTAGGCGATGGCCTTCGACAGCGCGGTAAGGCCGGCGCCGAGGCCGAACCCCGCGACCATCAGCCGCGTGAAGCCGAACACCTCGTTGGCCTGCTTCAGCCCTTGCCCCTCCTGCTCTCCGATCAGCTGGTCGGCGGGGACGATGACATCCTGCAGGAGCAGCTGCGAGGTGTCCGACAGGCGAATGCCGTGCTTCACTTCGTGCTTCCCAGGCGTGAGCCCGGCCGTGTTCCGCTCGACGATGAAGAAGCTCGGGCCGCCCGGCGCCTTCGCCAGGATGGTGTACAGGTCGGCGATGGAGCCGTTGGAGATGAACTGCTTCACGCCGGTGAGGCGATAGTGCGTCACTCGTCCGGCTGCATCCGTGATTGGCGCTGCCTCGGTCTTGACGGCCTGGATGTTCGAGCCAGCCTCCGGCTCGGTCACCCCGTAAGCGACGATGAGCCCTTCGTTCGCGATGCGCGGGATCCACCGCTGCTTCTGCCGGGGCGTGCAGCCGACGCGGAGTGGATCGGTACCGAGCGCGACGGCCAGCATCGACGTGGCGAGACCGAGATCGATTTTCGCGAACTCACACGACAGCCGATAGATGTCGTACGCCCCCCCACCCATCCCGCCGTACTCCTCGGGCAGGAACACGAGGTGCAAACCGACCTCGGGCCCCAACATCGCACGAACGGCGTCGACGGGGCAGGTATCCGCTCCGTCCCAGCGCAGCCGCTGATCGAGGGGCGTCTCCCGGCCGGTGAATTCCTTGAGCGTGGAGACGACGAGATCCAGATCTGCCGTGTCGAGCCGTGTGAGCTGCATGAGCGGTGCGCCTCTCAGGGTGTGGATGCCGACAGGGTGTCAGCGAGGATAGACGGCAATGCCGCGGCGGCGCGCCGCTTCGTCAGCCGCGCACCTGTGAGGCAGCCGTCCAGTTTCGCGCGCAACTGCGCGAACTGTTCGAGACCATCGCGCTTCGCACAGGGACCCGCCTTGGGCGCGTGCGACCCGTCCGCCTCGATCACGTCGGCGTGCGCGTGCGCGCCGCTGGCGATGCCCGGCATGAATCCTTCGAGCTCGTCGAGCTCGGCGGCGTTGTAGCAACTGGCACAGCCTTCCGCGTCCCACGACGGGTGCCGCCGGAAACCGAAGACGAGCTCTGCGCACGCCGTCGCCACGGTTCCGGCCGAGCGGGCCGCCTGCACGTGACAGAGGTCGTTCAGGAAGGCCTGGTGCGCCGCAGGAACGCTGTCGGACGCACCGGCCGCTTCGAGGATCTGGGCGCGGGCGGCTGCGAGCCCGCAAAACGCTTCGGCGAGCTCGACGATCGGCGCGTCGCCGCTGCTCCAGGTCCCGAGGGCGTGCGTGAGCGTCCAGTGCCACAACTGCATCGCCGTCGCGACCGTGCAGGCTCCGCTCGCCGGACGGCCATTGGCCACCCGGCGCAGTTCGGCGATCCAGCGCGGCAGCACCGCCGCGAATGCCGGTGAGCTGACCCCGCGGGTCAGCCGGTCTCGCGGGCCGCCCTCCTCTTCATCTTCATCTTCATCGATGATCGGGACGCCGCTGCCGTCCCACAGTTCGCACGCGGCGGTCAGCACGCCGGCGACCACGTCGCTGTCGGGATCCCCGGGAGTCTGCGCGTTGCGGGCGCGCTGTGCGGCGGCGCGCAGTGCGCCGATGGATTCACCGGCCGCATACATGTCGGTGAGCCGCTGCAGCGCGACCTCGCGGTGCACCCCCTGCCGGGGCAATCTCTGCAGGATCTGACCGATGGTCCCTACGATCGGCGTATTCATGGAGCGTCCTTGTTCATCGCGGTTTCCCCCCGAAGTGCAAATCGCGTGACGGTGCCGGCCAGTCGTCGGCAGGCACTCCACATCGCCTGTTTCTGGAGCGAATCCGCACGTTGACGGCTGCTGGCCGACAGGTGCCCAGCCCGGCGGGGAGAGTGGTGCCGGAAAACCGGCGCTGCGAAATGGAACGCTGCCGATTGCTGTCGAGCTACGGAAGGGAACTCAGCCGTCTTTCAAAACTCTCGACGGCCACCACCACGCCCAATGCCACTCGTCGCGCGCGATCGTGCCGTTGCGATTGACATCCACGCTGGTGAAGAGATCCGGCGGCGGCTCGGCCCCGAACACCTCGGTGCGCGTCAGC
>JANOJK010000253.1:0-7336 GCA_031408165.1 Acidobacteriota bacterium
AGACCACAGAAAAGATGAACACAGAGACACAGAGAGCACAGAGGCGCACAGAGCTGCGCGGTCTTGCGCCGGCCTTCGGCCGGCGTAGTGGAGAGAGAAACCCGTCAAGATGAGTCGCGGGCGATCCTGGGCGATTCATCTTGACGGACTTCTCTCTCCACACACCGCGCAGCTTTCGCAGCCTCCGAACGTCCAACGGCTTCGACGATGGATCTTCTCCGTGCGTCTCTGTGGACTCTGTGTCTCTGTGTTCCTCTTACGAAGTCACGCTACTGGTTGATCCAGTAGGACCACTTGACCAGAAACACGTTGCGGGCCGGCGCACCGAAGACGCCTCCGAAGTCGCGGCCGAACTGGAACCTGCCGGCGTCGAGGACGCCTTCGCGCCCCTGCTGCCACACCACGAACAGCGCCGAGCCTGGCTTGTATTCCCAGCGCAGCACGTTCGTGGTGCGGAAGGACCGGTAATTGAAATCAGGATTGCCCTCGTACGCGACCGGCGCGTATCGATCCTCGTAGCGGGCGGCGCGGCCGTTCACGAGCTGTTTGAAGCGATCGTAATCGCCTGCCGACACGAACGGCGCGGCATACACCTCGACCGACAGCTGCGGCGTGACCGTGTAATTGACCCGCAACGTCAGCGACACGGTGGTCTGGTCGAGGCGGCCGAAGATGTAGCGGGCGTCCGCGGTGTTCTCGACCCACTGCGCATCCTGCACGTTGCGGTTCCAGTCGAGGCCGGTGCCGATCGACAGGAACGTGGTCGGACGGACGGTCACGTTCGGGCTGGTGCCGGCGAAGCGGCTCCCGTGCCGGTCGCCGCCGACATTGAAGAAGTTGACGAACGTCACCGGCTTCCGATCGTCCGAGGTCACGTAGCCCCAGTAGACCGAGGTCGGATTACCGAGGGCCCCGGGCCCATCGCCGCGGGTGGCGCGATCGTCGAACGACTGCGCGAGTTGCGTGAAACCCGTCCCCGTCCCCCAGCTGTTCGCGAAGACCCAGTGGGCGTTGACGTTGCCGCCCAGGTCCAGCCGATCGCCCCCATAGTTCCACGCGGCCCACTGATTGAGGTTCCAGCGGAAGCTGCGCCGGTACTTCGACGGCGTGTCGTTGCGGAACTGGATCCAGTTGTTCATCGTCCGCATGTCGGCGCGGCGCATGAACCCGACGTCGTTGATGTCAAGGCCCGGACTCTTGAAGCCGGTGTTGAAGTTGAAGCGCACCTTCGACCCGGCAATCTTCTGGAACGCCACGAGGCCGCCGCCGCCGCGGAGCGAGGTCCGCGTGGAATCCTCCTCGAGGTGGTCCGCATCGGGGCGCTGGAAGCTGTGCACGGTGCTTTCCTGCAGCAGCTCGATCGCCGCGGCGTTACCCTGCACGGCGCTGCCCACTAGATGGCCCGTGATCGAGTAGCGCTTCTTCATCCGCAGGTCCCAGTCGAGCCCGCTCGTCAGGGCGCTGCCGGGCAGGAAATCGGTGAAGGAGTTGAGGCGCCGCCTGGTGCCGGTCACGATGAAGCCGACCGAGGACTGGTTCGCGAATTCGCGCCGCGCGCGGGCGACGGAAAAGTTGGACAGCGGCTCGACCGACTGCCGGGTGCGGAGCGCGCCGTCCGCGATCACCGCCTGCTCGTCGGCCGTCGTCGCATTCATCGCGCCGAACGAGAACCGTCCGGCGCGGCCGGTCAGCTTGACGGCCCCGAGGATTTTGGTTTGCTGCGGCACGCGCGCGTTCATGCCGCCGGCAAGCTCGGGGAACCCGCGCGGCGCGCGCCCGATGCGCCGCGGATAGAACAGCCCGCTGCAGCCGCCGTCGCTGCAATCCAGGTCGAAGGCGAACATCCCGGCCCCTTCGACGAAGAACGGCCGCCGCTCCGAGAAGAACGTCTCGAAGCCGCTCAGGTTCACGACCGCCGGGTCCGCCTCGACCTGCCCGAAGTCCGGGTTGACCGTCCCGGTCAGCGTCACGCCGGGACGGAGCGCGTACTTCACGTCCGCGCCGATGGTGGCTTTGCCGTCGCGCGATGACACGAGCGGGTTGCCGGGCTCGGCCGGCTGCGTGCCCACCTGCCCGACGACGTATGGCATGAGCTCCAGCCGCTTCGGCGTCCGGCTCACTTTCAGCTTCGTGAGCTCGCCAAAGCTCGAGACGAACCCGTTCGTGCTCTTCGAGATGAGCGGCCACGTGTCGATCTCGTTCAGCCGGCCGATGTGGCGGACGACCGCGAAGCCGAACGTCGCGTTGTCGGACGGATGGAACCGCAGCTGCGAGAACGGGATCCGGAACTCCGCGCGCCAGCCATCCTTGTCGCGCGAGACCGCGACGTCCCAGACCGCGTCCCAGCCGCTGTCGTCGCTGGCGTCGTTCGACCAGGCGCGGTCCTCTTTGACGCCCGCCGGATTCACGCCGAACTCGAACGCGGTCCGGCGATCGTGGTACGAATCGACGATGACCTTGATCCAGTCGGAGGGGGACTCGGTGTCGCGGCGCGTGCGCAGGCCGACGATCCGCTCGGGCTGCGGGTCGTGCGCGCGGACCGCGACATACAGGTTCGACGCGTCGTACGTGACCTGCACGGCCGTCGCGAAGGTCGGCGCCGCCCCGTCCCGCGGATCGCGCTGGCGGAAGTCGGTGATCGCCGGGGCCTGCTCCCAGATCGCTTCGGTGAACGCGCCGTCGAGCTTGATGGACGTCGCTTCCGGGAGCGGCGTGGCGGCGATGGTGGGGGGGCCGGCGGGCGCCGGTCCGGCGGCCGTGGCGCCCCAGAAGAGCAACGCCAGAGGAAGCTTCAGCATCGCAGCCAAAGCTTAGACGCAAGCCGCGTCCGCCGGGTTGGCAGAAAATTTCGCGTTACCTGGTGCCGGCTCAGTCTGGCCGTAGGCCTGCGATAGCTCGACACCGCTGCCGGCTGCGAACGCCCAGCTTACAGCAGGCCAAAGCCCCTACCGGGAGCTCGTGTGCCGCCCCGGTAGTTCGCGACATAATTCCCGGGCGGGGCATCCCGCCTCGCGGCGTTGCTCCTCGCTCAGATACTCCCGGTATCTTCGCTCGTCGCGCCTTGCGATCCGGGCGCCGCGCCCGGGACTAATGCCACGATCTACCGGGACGGGACACGAGCCGCGGTAAACAGCGTCAGCGCGAAGCGCGCCTCCTCGTCAATCCACTGTTCGTACGTCGTGAACCCCGCATTCAGCCCCATCCGGTCGATTTGTGCGGGAGCGTACTTGTACGAGCTCTCGGTCCAGATGCGCTCGCCGCGTGTGAACGGCACGGTCAGTGCGGCCTGCGCAATCGTCACCCGCTGATCGACCTGGCTTTCGAGGTGCATCTCGACGCGGCTCTGCGCGGCATTCCAGGTGGCGACGTGCGCGAAGGCGTCGAGGTCGAACGTGCCGCCAAGCTCGCGATTGATGCGGACGAGCAGGTTGCGGTTGAAGGCCGCCGTCACGCCGAGCGGATCGTCGTAGGCGAGCTGGAGATCGCGCTCCGGCTTGACCAGGTCCGCGCCGAGCAGCAGGGCATCGCCGGGCGCGAGCGCGGCCCGGATCGCGCACAGGAATTCGTGCGCCGCCGGCATGTCGAAGTTGCCGATGTTCGATCCGAGCAGCAGCACGAGCATCGGATCGTCGCCCGTCCGCGCCATCGCCGCCCGCCGCAGGCCCACTTCATAGGTTTCCCGGTGCCCGACGACGGAGATGTGACGGAGCCGGCCGAGCGTGCGCTCGGACTGCTCGAGCGCCTGCGGCGAGATGTCGATCAGGTGCACGCGCGCGCGGCCGCCCGCGGACTGGAGCGCTTCCGCGAGGATCACGATCTTTTCCCCGGAGCCGCAGCCCAGCTCCACGATGAGCGGGACCCTGCCCTCGGCCGCACACAGGCGATCGACGACGGCGGGCGCGTGGCGTTCGAGCAGCGCGCGCTCAGCGCGCGTGATGCGGTACCACGGGAGCCGGCAGATCGCCTCGAAGAGGCTGGAGCCGAGCGCGTCGTAGAGGTACTTGGACTGCAGCTGTTTCGGCGTGAGCGCGAGATCGCGCGCGACGTCGGCGGCGAAGTCGGCGAGTTGATGGTCGAGAATCGTGTTTGCCATAGGCGTTACATGGACGGCGGACGGCTCATCCAATCTGCTTCAGCTCTTTGTGGCCGTTGTGACCTTTGTGATCTTCGTAATGAGCCGTGGGCCGTCATCTTGCGGTCCTGAACTTCGCGTACACATAGGGGTAGTTGCCGCGGAACCAGTTGCGGAAACTCGGACGCACGAGCTCTCGGGCGGTGGCGGGCGACGCGCCCTTCATGACGTAGTGGCGGCCGTCGAAGAAGTCGGCGGAGTATTCGGGATACGAGCGCATCGGCACGAAACCGTCGAACGGCCCGAACACGGTGGAGGTCCATTCCCACCCGTTGCCGACGAGATCGTAGACGCCCGCCGCCCCGGGCGGATGCGAGCCCACGGGAATCGGATCGAAGCCGGCGAAGTCGAAGTGGCCGGTCGTCGTACCCTCGGCCGCCCGGTGGAACTCCGGCTCGGTGATGAGCCGCCGTCCTTTCCACCGCGCGTACGCGGACGCTTCCGCGTGGCTGACGTAAACAGGCCAGTCTGGCGGCAGCGGAATCTCTTCGAACATCCCGCGCCAGTGCCACGCTGGAGGTTGGAGGTTGGAGGTTGGAGGCCCGGGTTCGGAGGTCACAGACGACACGGATAACCAGAAGGCCGGATGTTGAACGCGATCTTCCTGGAGCCACGACCAGCCTTCATCGCTCCATAACTCGCGGTTGCCGTAGCCACCCGCGTTGGTGAATTCCAGGAACTCCGAATTCGTGACGGGCAGGACGTCGACGTCGAACTCCGGGACGTATATGTCGTGGGCCTCAAACTCGTTGTCCCAGCCGAAGGCAACGCCGCCGCGGTTCGCACCAAGCGTTGCCACTCCGGCAGGCACCGTGGCGGTGCCCCGGGACGGACCTCCGACCCCCGATCCCCGCCGTCCGATGTTGCCCCCAAACCGACCTCCCGCCTCCAACCTCGAACCTCCGGCTCGCTTCTGCGCATACGGCAACCGATGCCACATGTAGAGGAGCGTCTCCTGGTGCATCGCCTCGTGCTCGAGCGCGGTGTAGAGCCCCTCGTGCGGCAGCGCGGAGGACGGCATCGACGCGATCGCGGCAAGGACGGCCTCGTCGCACGCGCGCGCGAAGGCGCGCACCTCGTCACGCGTCGGCCACACGGTGGAGGCACCGCTCCGCGGGATGGCGGCCGCTTGGGTGTCGGGATCGATCCCGCGCTCGAAGAGCGCCTCGAGGCGGGCGTCGACCGGCGGGCGCCCGAGGCCGCGGCGCAGGAACGCGATCACGCTGAACGCGGGCAGGTGCCCCTCGTAGAACACGATCGGGTTGCGCAGCGCAATCGGCCGGCTGTAGTAGGCCGCCGGATCGATGAGGTCGAAAATGGCCTCGGACCGCGCACGGTTGCGGCGGTACCAGTCGATGGCGGCGGCAGTATCGAGCGCAACAGCTGTCGGCATCAGCACCTCAGAACCCCCTTCAACCATCGTCTTTCGTGACCTCGTCAACTCCTGCTGAAACACCTGAAACGCGGCGCGAGCGGAAGAGTCTACGCCACCCGGCGCCCACGCGCGGGCTTTCGGGCTTTAGATGCCGGCGGCTTCTTCGAGGATCCCGCGGCCTTGCCCCCCTCCAGCGACGCGCGCAGACGCGCCATCCACGTTGAGCGAGCCATGTCTGCCTCTCGAGAACAGGAGCCCGTACAAGAGAAGGCCAGCCTGACCGCGGCGATCAGGCCGGCCTTCTGAGCTAACTGCTACCCACTAGACATCTTCTAAAGCCCGTGTCCTGGCGAATGAAGCAAGTTTCGGCTTTAGAATCTGTCTTAGCCGCGGCCGCGATGCGGCCGCCTACTAACGAAGATTCGCCGTCCCGCCCACTCCGTCCCGTTATTCGACGGTTTGAGGCGAAGCTTCGTTAGACCCCAACTACTGTGTGCACGACTCGGAGATCATGCGCACGGCCGTGACGGTCATGTTGCGGGGATTGCGTCCGCCGCCCTGCCCGCCGGTCGTCGCGGACGAGCCGCCCGTCCCGGTGCCTGTCGCGGTGCCGCTCGCCGTCGTGCCCGTACCCGTCGCCGTACCGGTCCCGGACGTGCCGGCCGTCGTACCCGTCGCCGTCGTATCCGTCGCCGTGCCCGTCGTCGGATCGCCGGGGCGGCCACGGCCGGCCGCCATCGTCCCGGTCACTTCCACTTTGTGGCCGACGTGCGCCTTGAGATCGACGTCCGACGCCGCGCTCAGCACGATGCTCTGCGGCGCCATGGCCCGGCCGCCCTCTGGGCCCGCCGCGCTGGAACCGGTGGCCGTGGAGCCGGTCCCCGTCGCGGAACCCGTCCCCGTCGCGGAACCCGTGCCCGTCGCGGAACCCGTCCCCGTCGTGGAACCGGCCGTGCCGCCGCCCGACGCGGCGCCCGCGCCACCCGGCATCGTCACGTCCGTGAGCATGTAGCTGCCGGCCGTATCGCCGGCACGAAGGCAGCCGGTCACCGAGCGCGGGCCGCCGGCGCGCTGGCCGGCAGCCTGGGGATCCTGCCCCGAGGCGGTCGCGGCTGTACCGCTGGTACCGGTGGACTGCGCGGCAAGGCCAACCGCAAAGGTCGCCGCGAGACATGTCGATGTAAACAGTCGCTTCATGAGTCATCCCTCCTGCTGGGCTGTTCTGGAGCCCGAAAGATACCGAAATGCTGTCAGGCTGCAAATTGCAGGAATTACGCCAGTTTCAGCCTCGGCCGTACGAGGCGGGCTTCCGGGGGCCGAGTGGGTATCGGGGCGGCTCGCGCTGGCCGTGTAGTGCAAAGAGGGGTGATAGCGTCTTGAAGCCGTACGGCGGTGTCGCGTTAAAATCGACGTTGCGCGAAAGTGGCGGAACTGGCAGACGCGCCGGCCTTAGGAGCCGGTAGCCGCAAGGCTATGGGGGTTCGAGTCCCTCCTTTCGCACTCCTTCGCTCGGCTGCATTCGTGACCGAGCTTCGGAGCGCAGGCACCCGCCCGGGTCAGCGCAACCTGTCCACCGTAGCCCCGCAGGGGCGAAGGTGGAAGGTGGGCTGTCGGTGATCTGCCCGAGAGCTTCGGAGTGCAAGCACGTGTTACTCTTATGAGGACACCTTTTCTGCGACATTCCGTGAAAAACGGGCAACCTGTCCATTCCCGAAAGCCCGATACTTCTGAATGAAGACCGAGTTCATCGACGTCAACGAGACACGCAAGAACCTGGTCGTGGAAATTCCGAGCACGACCGTGGATGCGGAGATCGACAGGATCGCGCG
>JANOJK010000271.1:0-1813 GCA_031408165.1 Acidobacteriota bacterium
TAAAGCGCGACGATGGTGAGCACCGCCCCGAGCAGCGCGAGGCCGTACATGTGCTGGTCGATGACGGCCCGGAAGATGAAGAGCTTCGCCCAGAAGCCCGCCACGAACGGGATGCCGCCGAGCGAGAGCAGGAAGACGAGCATGCTGAGCGCCAGCACCGGCGATCGCTGCGACAGTCCCCGATAGCCGCCCATCGAGTCCGATCCCTCGTCGGTCCCCACCGCCTGCACGACGAGGAACGCGCCCATGTTGCCGAAGAGGTACGCGACCAGGTAGAACAGGACCATGCCGGCGCCGTTCGCCGACATTGCCGCCACCCCCATCAGCATGTAGCCGATGTGCGCAACGCCGGAGTACGCGAGCAGGCGCTTCACGTTCCGCTGCGGAATGGCCATCAGGTTGCCGGCGACAATGGTGAGGCCCGCCATGGCCGAGACCACGGGCACCCACAGCAACCCGGCGCTACCGGCGCCTTCGAGATACAGCCGGAACACGACGATGAAGCCCGCGGCCTTGGGCGCCACCGACAGCCAGGCCACAAACGGCGTGGCGGCCGCTTCGTAGGTGTCCGGCACCCACATGTGGAACGGCACCGCCGCGATCTTGAACCCGATGCCGGCCAGCACCAGCACGAGCCCGAGCTTCACGAGCACGTGGCCCGACGCGAGCGCCGCCGGAATCGCGCTGATCATCGTCGTGCCCGTCACCCCGAAGATGAACGAGAAGCCGTAGAGGAGGACCGCCGACGACACCGTGCCGACGAGGAAGAACTTCAACGCCCCTTCGGACGCGACGTCATCCCGCTTCTGGAACCCCGTCAGGAAATAGAGCGGGATCGACATCAGCTCGAAGGCGACGAAGAGCAGCACGAGCTCGCGCGCCGCCGCCAGCACGAGCATGCCGAGCAGCGACGCGAGCAGCGCGACGTGGTACTCCGATCCGCGGCGCGCGAAGCGCTCGCCCGGAAGGCCCAGCGTGGCGAGCACGCTGACGGCCGCCGACACCAGGAAGAGCCGCTGCGCGAAGAGCGCGAGCGGATCGACGACGAAGCTGCCCTCGAAGAGCGCGCCTCCGGGTTCCAGGAGGAACGCCCAGATCGACAAACCGATCAAGCCGATGAGCGACACCCACCCGGCGCGGCGATCGGGGGTCGCGGGCCGGAAAAGGCCCAGCAGCAGCACCAGGAGGATCAGCGCGCCGAGGGCGATCTCCAGACCGAGCGGTCCCGTGAGGCTCAGGACTTCGCCGTTCATCGCATCACGCCCATCCGGATCAGTAGCGGCACCGTCGCCGTATCGATCGGCCCGACGATGAGGTGGGGCACCACGCCGAAGAGCACCAGGATGCAGACCAAAAGCACGAGCGCGACCCACTCGGTGCCCTGCGCGTCAGGCAGGTTCTGGAAGTGCGGGTCGGCGCTTTTCGGACCCCAGAAGATCTGCCGCACGACGCGGAGCACGTAGATCGACGTCAGGAAGGCGCCGATCACTCCCGGGAACAGCCACCAGGGATGCGCCGACCCCCAGGCGCCCACGAATGTCAGGAACTCCGCAATGAACCCCGCGGTCGCCGGCAGGCCCAGCGACGAGAACCCGCCCACGGCAAACGCCGTCGCAATCCCCGGCATCATCTGCGCGAACCCGCCCATCGTGAAGATCGCGCGCGAGTGCGACTTCTCGTAGACCAGGCCGACCAGCGCGAAGAAGAGCCCCGTCATGATGCCGTGCGCCACCATCTGGAACACCGCGCCGTTGAGTCCCTGCTCGGTCAGCGTCGCGATGCCGAGCATGACGATGCCCATGTGCGAGACGGA
>JANOJK010000272.1:0-4697 GCA_031408165.1 Acidobacteriota bacterium
ACACGGCCGTCGCGGTGGACGAAACAATTCGACGGCTTGATGTCGCGATGCAGGATGCCGATCGACGCTGCGGCGTCCAGGCCGGCGATCACCTGGAGCATCGCGTCAACCGCCTGTGCCGAGGTCATCGGCGCTTCCGGGTTGACGCGATCCTTGAGGGTACCTTCGGGTACCAGCTCCATCGCGATGACGGGAAACCCTTGAATCTCGCTCGTGCCGAAGACGTACACGCAGTTCGGATGGCTGAGCGACGCCGCCAGCCGCCCTTCGCGCAGGAACCGCTCGCGCTCCTCGTCGTCACCAAGGCCGCGGCTGAGCAGCTTTACCGCGACGCGCCGGCCGCTTTCGGTCTCTTCCGCTTCGTAGACCTGGCCCATGCCCCCTTTGCCGAGCGGACGGATGATCAGGTATGGGCCGAAGCGCTGGCCCGGGTTGAAAAGGAACGGCAGATCCGCCGGCAGACCCGCGGACGTCGAGGAAGAGAACGATCGCGTGACGCCGTCGGACGACCAGAGCGCGGCGAAGTCACTGTCGCCCGACCGCGTCTCGTCAGGGCGCTTCGGATCCATCTAGTGATCCGAGGGGCTTCGCCCCGCGGCCTCCCCGGCACGCGCACACGCACCCCGCTTCGCCGGCGCGCTCCGTTCGCGTGGCTCACTCGCGGCGCTCGTTCGCCTCAGATCCACCATTAACGGGGAACGATCCATGTGCCGGATCCGATCCTGAATCCCTTGCGAGGGCGGCATCCGTCATTCTGTCTTGGCTGATGCCGAACGTCCAGTCCACGAGGCGGCCGTTGATTCGACCACCGCGCGATACATGACGCCGGCGCGGGTGCCCTGCGCTGTGCCGCCGCACGCGAACGCCAGCACGCCGGCGAGGGCGGCGGCGGCGATATGTTTCATCCCGTTGTGACACTCAATCAACACCGGCGGCGTGGCCTGATGTTCGGACGCTCCGCGTGGCGTTGCTTGAGAATTGAATGTGTGATATTATTTCTGTGGAAAGCTGCCTTCCATGCCCATGCCACGCGCCCGCTCGCAGCCGGAAACGGTCGCCGATGGCGCCGTCGTCACGAAGGCCGCCCTGCGCGCCGCCGCGCACCTCGGTCTCTCGAACCGGGCGCTGGCCCGCGTCATCGGCGTGTCGGAGGCGACCGTGTCGCGCATGGGCGCCGGCACCTACGTGCTGAAGACCGCAGACAAGGCGTTCGAACTCGCGGTGATGTTCTTGCGACTGTTCCGCGCGCTGGACGCGCTTGCGGGCGGCGACGCGCAGACGTCGCGCGCGTGGCTGCGCAACGAGAACCTGGCGCTTGGCGGCGTCCCGATCGTGCTGATCGAATCGCTCTCCGGGATCATCAACGTCGTTGGCTACCTGGACGCCCAGCGCGCTCACGGCTGAGGCGCGGCGGATCGCCGGCCGCTGCTGGCGCGTCGTCGAAGCGCAGCACGTGGTGTCGACCATGAAGATCGTCGATACCCTCGCCGAGCAGGCGCGGCTCGAGGAGCTGCTCGAACACAGCAAGCCCGCCGTTCCGCCGGAATGCCGGCACCTGCACTATCTCCTCTTCACCCCGTTCCGCTACGGGGCCCCGTACCCTCGCGGCTCGCGATTCCGTCGCGCCGGACTCACGCCGGGGGTGTTCTACGCCTCTCAGACCGTGATCACTGCGGTCGCAGAAATGGCGTTCTACAGGCTCCTGTTCTTCGCGGATTCTCCCGCAACTCCGTGGCCGGTCAACGCGATCGAGCACACGGTCTTCCAGACGCGGTTTCGCACCAGCCGCGGACTGGATCTCGTCGCACCGCCGTTCGATCGCGATCGCGCGCGCTGGACGCATCCCTGCGACTACTCGGCGTGTCAGCAGCTCGCCGATGACGCGCGCACCGCGGGCGTAGACGTGATCCGGTACGGGTCGGCGCGCGATCCGGGCGGGGTGAACCTCGCGCTGCTCACCTGCGCGGCGTTCAGCGTCACGGCGCCCCTCGAACGCGAGACGTGGCGCCTGCACCTCGACAGCCGCGGCGCACGCGCCGTGTGCGCGCATCCTGAACGCCGGCTCGCGTTCGACCGGGATGCGTTCGCCGCCGACCCGCGCATCGCCGGTCTCCACTGGAAGCGATGAGGAAGCGCGGCGACGACAATACTTGCCACGGATCACACGGATTGACACAAACGTAGAAGGCCGCCGATGCACATTCGGTTCGGCGTCCGTGTAGTCCGTGCGGTCCGTGGCTGGTGATCGTGATCCGTGTGATCCGTGGCAAACCCTGAGCTAGTCGCCCCGGATCGCCGCCACCGGATCGAGGCGGATCGCGCGGCGCGCCGGGATGTAACACGCGATCAGCGCGGCGACGGCGAGCGTGGCCGCGATGGCTCCGAGCGCCCCCGGCTCCATGATCGACAGGTCGAGCCGATCCGTCGAGAACATGCGCTGCCAGGCCAGGGTGCACACAATTCCGGCGGCCAGTCCCAGCACGAGTTGCAGCACGACGCGCCGGGCGACGATGAGCATCACCTGTCGCGGCTGCGCGCCGAGCGCCATGCGCACGCCGATCTCCTGCGTCCTCTGCGCTACGCCGTGTGCGGTCACTGCGTACAGGCCCACCGTGGACAGCGCGATGGCGATGAACGTGATGAGCAGGATCAGGCGCTGCGACACGCGCGCGTTCCACTGCGCGTTCCGCACGACGTCCGCGAGCGTCTGGATCCGGTAGACCGGAAGGTCCGGATCCAACGCGAGCACTTCTCTTCTGAGGAGCGGCACCAGCGCTGAGGGGTCGACGCCGCTTCGCGCCAGCAGCACCATGTTCGGCGGGGCCGCCGCGCGGTACGGCAGGTAGACGACGGGATCGGGTTCCGGCACCGCCCGTTGCCGCACATTGCCGGCGACGCCGACGATCGTGACCGGGTCGGCGGCTTTGCCTGCGTCACCCGCCGTCAGTGCGATCCGCTGCCCGATGGGATCGCGGCCCGCGAGAAACTGGCTGACGAACCGTTCGTTGACGATTACGCCCGGCTGCCCGGGACCGCCATCGTCCTCTGTAAAGTCGCGCCCTCGAACCAGCGGAACATCCAGCGTCTGGAAATACCGTGCGCCGATGACCACGGAGCGGACGCTACCGGCGTCCCCACCCGCGATCTGGAGTTGCGACTCCGGGGCGCCCGATACCGGTGCGGCGCTCGCGATCGACACCGCCGCAACGCCGGGAATCGCGCGGACGCGCTCCTGGAGACGCCGGAACAGATCGGCTCGTTGCGATGGGGTCGCGTATTCTGCTGCGGGTGCGTCGACGGTCGCGGTGACGACCGCCCGAGTGTCGATGGAACGATCGGACGGTACGCTCGGAGCCTGGCTGCGGAAGTTGACCACGACCTGCGCGAGCAGCACCACTGCGAGCGCGAATTCCGCCACGAGGAATCCGGTCGCCCAGCGCCCGGCACTCCTGTCGCCCATCGCCGCGCGGCCACCGTCCTTGAGGACGCCGTTCACGTCCGGCTTCGATACACGGACCGCGGGTAACAGGGCGAACCCGACGACCGACGCCATCGACACCGCGATCAGCGCCGCGATGACGCGAGCGTCCACCGAGTAATGCACCCAGTACGGCAGCACTCGTTCGGGGATGGCGGTTCTGAAGACCTGCACACCGAGGAGCGATACCGCAAACCCGGCGACGCCGCCGGCGGCGGCCAGGACGCAGCCTTCGATGATCATCTGCCGGAGCAGGCGGGACCGGCTTGCGCCGAGCGAGGCGCGGATGGCCAGCTCACGTGCGCGTCGAACGGAGCGCGCGAGCATCAGGTTCGCAACGTTGGCCCACGAAATGAGCGCGACCAGGACGCTCGCGGCGATGAACGCCCGCCAGGCCGGGTGGCTCAGGCTGCCGAAATACTGCTCGTTGATGGGGATGACGCGCGCGCGAAGACTCCGGTTCGCTGGGACAGACTCGCGAGACAGCCGGTTCACGATGGCTTCGATCTCGGCGCGGACGTCGGCCACGCCGGCCCCCTCTCGCATGCGCCCGAGGAGCCGCAGCGTGCGCGCCTCGCGGGGCTGCGCGATCAGCCCGGGCGCCTGCCGTAGCGTGAGCCAGATCTCTCCGGTGGCGGGAAGCCCGGATTCCTCAGGGGCGATGCCGACGACGGTTGCGGGCGCGCCGTTCACGAGGATCGACATCCCGACAACCGTGGGATCACCGCCGTAACGGGATCGCCACACGCGTGCCCCGACCATCGCAACCGCGGCGGCTCCCTCCCGATCGTCGCCGCTCACGAATCCGCGTCCTCGCAACGGCGACGCGCCGACCAGGTCGAATGCATTGGCAGATACGAACGCCGCGTCGAGCCGCTCCGCGGCGCGCGCATCGCCGCCGACGGTAACGGGCGCTGTCGTGAACGCCGCAACCCTCTCCAGTCCCTGCGCCTCGTCGCGGATCGTCGTGAAGTCCTCGTAGGAGACCGCGCGATCCGGACTCCGATCGTCGAAGGTGGAAATGTAGAGGATGCGATCGGCGCCGGCGATCGGGAGCCCGCGCAACGTATGCGCGTACAGGATCGTGAAGAACATGTTGTTGATGCCGACGCCGAGCGCGAGGACGAACACGGCGGTCGCCGCGAAACCCCGATCGCGCCCCAGCAGGCGCACGGCAAATCGGATGTCCTGCATCAGCACGGTCACCTCATCGTGGCGG
>JANOJK010000307.1:0-2634 GCA_031408165.1 Acidobacteriota bacterium
TGGCGTCACCATTGGCGCGCTCGCCACCTACACCGACATCCGGAGCTCGGCCCTGCTCGCGCGGAACTACCCCCTGCTGCGGATCGCCGCCGGGGAAACCGGCGGCCTTGCCACGCAGAACCGCGGGACGATCGGCGGCAACATCGCCAATGCCTCTCCGGCCGCGGATACGCCGCCGGCACTGCTGGTGTACGACGCGGCGCTCGATCTGGTGTCCGCGTCAGGCACGCGCCGGGTGCCCTACCGATCCTTCCATCAGGGCTACAAGAAGATGGACCTCGCCCCGGGCGAGCTGATCGCGCGGATCCATCTTCCCCTCCGCGTGAGCGTCGCGTCCGGCTCAAATGACCCTGTCGCGTCCCTCGTCAGGCTGAGCCAACCTCCAACCTCCAACCTCCAACCTCCATCCGCGAAATCCTCCCGCCGATTGGACAAGAAGGACGAGGGCTGGCGCGACTACTATAGGAAGGTGGGCGCCCGCCGTGCGCAGGCGATCTCCAAGGTGTGCTTCGCCGGATCGATCCGCATGGACGGCGACCGCGTGGCCGACGTGCGAATCGCGCTCGGCAGCGTCGCTCCGACCGTCGTCCGCGCGCTTGCTACCGAAGCGGGGCTGCGCGGCAGACCGCTGGATGAGGCCGCCATCGCGGCCGCCGGGCAGACGCTCGCGTCGGAGATCGCGCCCATCGACGACATCCGATCGACGGCCCGTTACCGCGCCCGCGTCGCCGCCAACCTGCTGCGTGAGTTTCTGTCTTCGCGATAGGCTGTGAAGGGGCAGTTTACTGCGTATTACAGAATTATGTATAATACATAATAATGGAACGTGTGATCTCGGCTACGGAACTGGTTCGGACGCTGGGTGATGTCCTGTCTCGAATCCGGTACCGGCGGGAGTCGTTCGTGATCGAGCGGAACGGGACGCCGGTCGCGCGGGTCTCGCCCGTCGATCCCGTCGGTGCCGAGCCAACGGTCGGCGACGCGCTTGCGACGTGGTGCGCCGTCGGGGAGGGCGACAACACACTGGCGGACGACCTGGCTCGTATCGGGGCGGCCGACCGGCCCGCCGGCAACCCGTGGGCGTCGTAATCGATACGAGCGCGCTCGTTGCGGCGGAGCGCAGCGCGGGATCGGCCGGGGCGGCGCGCCCCGCGGGATGGGAGCGCCTGATCGGTCAGCTGGCCGGTGAAACCGCCGTGCTGCCGGCCGCTGTCTACGCGGAGTTGTGTGTCGGCGTCCTGCTGGCCGACAGTCCGCAGCGAGCCGCCAGGCGGCGCGCCCGGATCGACGCGCTCGCGGCGGCGGTGCCGATCGTCGATTTCGGCGCGGCCATTGCTGAAGAATGGGCGCGCCTTTTTTCGACGCTGAGCCGTGCCGGGCAGCTCATTCCGGCCAACGACCTCGCCGTGGCCGCGACCGCCGTGCACCTGGGGTTCGGTGTGCTGGTCGGACCTGCCGATGAGCGTCACTTCCGCCTGGTGCCCGGCCTGCGCGTCGAGCTGCTGGACGCGTAGCCAGTCGGCCTTGGGCCGTGCGTCACCGTCTCAAACCGAGCACGTGAAACCGCCCGTACTGTCGAAAGTGATGATCGAACGTGAAAGCCCTCGATCCGTCACGGGTGTCGAGCATGGCGAACGAGACCGCGTCGCACAGCGTCCAATCCTTGTCCGTGTGACGAGCCAGGATCTCCTTCGCCCGTTGTTCTTCCGAAGGCAACGCCCGCACGACCGGCAGCCCGGCGGTCAGGAGCCACTGGCCGGCGATCGTCCGTCCGAGCTTGCGCACGAGCAGGGCATGCGCTTCGGCCTCGATGTAGTTGCTGACGAAGCTCGGCCTGGCCTCGGACGCGATCTGTCGCGCCACGGTGACCGCGCGCGCGTGATCCGCGTCGTCGGCGTCGAGCAACGCGAGGATGGCGCTCGAGTCCCAGAGAACGCCGCGCGTCACCGGTCGAGGATCGCGTGCTTGTCCCGTGCGCCGGGCGCCTTGCCACCACCTCGGCCCGCGCCGGCGAGACGGAACAGTGGATGGTCGAGGGAGAAGGCAGGAATCTCCGCGGTCGAGCGCCTGGCTGCGCGGGTGTGGAGCGCTCTGGACGGAACGAGCCGGCGTCCGCCTCGACGCACACTCGGGAGGTCGCCCCGCTGAATCAGCCGCCAGACAGTCGAACGCGAGACGCCGAGCGCGCGGCCCGCTTCTTCGACGGTGACCATCTCAGCAGCCATGGGCCGATCGTATCACAATCATCTCATCGTCTCAGTCGTATCACTGGGCGGCAAGTACGCTCATTCGCCGTGCCGACACCCGTCGCGTGTCGAGCGCAGGCGCGTTTGTCGACCTCCCACCTGCCACCTCCTTGCGGTATTCTGATCACGCCGTGAGAGTCCTTCCCTGTCTTGCCCTCGCGTTCGCGACAATCTGCGTGGCAGCCTGTTCGAACCCCGACAAGGAACGGATCAGAAAAACCACCCTGCCGACCTACGACAAGACCACCGGCAAGCTCGCCGAGCTCACCTACGACCGCGACAAGAACGGGAAGATCGACACCTGGACCGACATGGACGGCACCCGGCCCCCTGCGCTCGCGCATCGACTCGAACGAAGACGGCAAAATCGATCGCTGGGAGTACTACG
>JANOJK010000399.1:0-5503 GCA_031408165.1 Acidobacteriota bacterium
GGCTCCTGTTGAACCTGCCGCCCGACGGCCAGGTCGCCCTTCGGCAATTCGTCGAGTCGCAGAAAATTGGCACCGTCATCACCGTTCGTCGATCCGACTTAGCCGCGTTCCGCCTGCCCGAATAACCTCTTCAACGGAGTCATGTCATGAAGCGTGTGTTTCTCGCGCTCGCACTCGTCGTGTGTCTGCCGATGGCCGCTGTCGCCCAATCGACCCCCATCCCAGGCTGCGGATCGAACCTGCATTATTCGAACGTGAGCGGCCAACTCGGCGGCGGTCTCTGGCTGCACTACATCGTGGAGACCAGCGTCGACCTGAATCTCTGCGTGTTCGGGGTCGGCGCAAACGCCTCGGTCGCGGGTCTGCCAGGCGCGTCGCTGAGTCGATCAGGTATTCTGTCGGCCTCCGCAGCCAGGCAGGTGCCGGTGACGGGGCCTGGCGTCTGGACCATCCACGGGAGTCATTGGGCCGCGACGGTGATTCCCTTCCTCCTGTTTACCGCGAATTCGATGAGTCAGGCGGTGGTCACTTTGCCGGACTTCGATCCGCCGCCGATGGAGTGCGACGGGGAGATCGATCCGGAGACCGGCAAATGCGGGTGGGTGAACTGCCCAATCATCGTGAGCATGAACCGCGACGGGTACGACCTCACCAGCGCTCGGACCGGCGTCCCCTTCGATCTGAATGGCGACGGCGTACTCGAGCGTGTGGCGTGGACGCGCCGCGACGGCGACGAGGCGTTCCTCGCGTACGATCGCAACGGCAACGGTCGAATCGACGACGGCACGGAGCTGTTTGGCAACCATACCCCGGTGCGGCCAGGGGACTCGCGGGCCACGGCACCGAATGGGTTTGAAGCCCTGAGGTTTGCCCAACAGGGCCAGAGCCCGGGCGCGTTCGATGACGTACTCGACGCCAGAGACCCGATCTGGTCGAAGCTCCTGTTGTGGACCGATCGGAATCACAACGGGATGTCGGAACGTGATGAACTGGTCCGCTTGCCCGACTCGGGCATCGTGTCGATCGGACTCGACTACAAGACGACGAAGCGGGTCGACAGGTTTGGCAATGAGTTCCGGCAGCGCGCGGAGATTGGCTGGTCGGACGGCTACACCGGCAAGGTCTTCGACGTCTGGCTGACCCGAGTGCGGTGAGAGAGTGCCCGGAGGCGGGGGTGGGACCCCGCCTCCTTCTTCACCCTCTTCACCCTCTTCACCCTCTTCACCCTTCGCCGGCCGAATTGATTCGCTGTTGGAGGACTTGGCCACTTGCGGCCGGCCAAGTACGAAGCACGCTGATGGTCCCGCCGGATCGTCGCGCTTAGAAGCGATACAGGAGGCGCACGGACCCGGTTCCCCCCTTGTACGGCCGGTTGCCGTAGCCGGTGATCAGAGCGCCGAGGTAGTCGATCCGCGGGTCGTTGTTGGTTTGCGTCGAGAAGCCCACGGGCCCGTCCGTATTCACGGTGCTGAAATCCACGATCGCGAGCTTCTCGAAGTAGTAGCCGACGCCGACGCCCGCGCGAGTGGTGAAGAAGTACTGGACATCTGCCGTGAGGCGATGCCAGGTATTTTTCACGTCGGGAAGCGGGATGAACAGGTTGAGCGCGCTCAGCGCGGCGATGCGGGGACCGCCGTGCACGAAGCTGTTGTTCGAGTCGTTCAGGTCATAGCCAAGCCGGATGTCCGTGTTTTTCACCGCGCGCCGGAGGTCGAGGTAGGCGCTGAACGTGTTGATCTTGTCGTCGTTATCGAGCGTCCAGTTCCGCCCGGGATCCGCAAAGCTCGGATCGGGCGGCGGGTTCGCATTGCGCGACAGCTCGAGCGAACCGAACGTGTCGCGCCCGTAATTGGCACCGAGCGTCATCACCTCGGTCGGATGGAAGTTGACGCCGACGTTCCAGCTGCCGTTGGTCTGTTCCTGCAGGCCGAAGAGCTCGCCTGGGCGGCTGACCTGGACAGAATCGTCTGCCAGGAACTTGTCTTTCGTGCCGGCGAACTGCAAGTAGACATCGAAGCTGTCGCGCGGCATCACCGTGAGCGTGACGGTTCCGCGTGTCCGATCCCGGTCCGCCTCGTCATAGTAGCGGAGCGTGGGCTGTGTGCCTCCGGGTCCGATCACCACGTCCTCGTCGTCATTGCCGGATGCGGCATCGACGACGCCCACGCCGCGGCGCCGGCCGACGTCGACACCGGCGCGGACGGTGACGAACTGGTTTGAATACGCGTCATACGCCACGCGGAAGATGTTCTCGCCGACGTCGGCAAACCCGCGGCCACTGCGCGTGATCCCCTCGTAGCCGTAGCCGACGCGGAGGGTTCCCCATCGCGACGGCGTGAAGGAGACGTTGGCGTCGAACAACTGGCGCGAGTTGTCGAACTGGTGCGACAAACCCTCTTCGATCTCCTCGGGGACCGCATCGAACCGGACGTATTCGGTGGCGTCGAAGACCGGCGTCTGCACGTCCCGCTTGTTATAGCGATACCTGACGCTGAGATTGACCCGGCGGTACGGTCGCGTGTTGAAGTTGATCAGCGCGTTCACGCCTTTCGCCTTGGCTTCGGCGGTCGCCCGCGGCAGCGCCGCCAGGTGTGGAAACGCGGCGAGCACCGAGGGCGTGTTGCTGATCACAGGGTTGATCGTAAACGGGATCAAATCCTCGTTCTGATTCTGCGTCGTCAACTGGAGCGTGCCGTTGAGGCTCGAGCGACGCGGCAGCCGGTAGAGACCGGTCGCGCTCACGACGTTCATGCTGTTGTCGGGCGCGAGCGCCATGCGGCCCTGTGCCGGACCGTTGCCGTTGCTGTAGCCGCTCGGATCGTAGGGGCCGTTGGGCGGCAGCAAACCGTTGTTGAAATCGGTCAGGAAGCTGGGGTTGTCCCAGGTCAGGCTCTGATACTTGTTGTCGAACCACGAACCGTCCCATCCGAGACGGAACATCCCGCGCGGGTTCGCCCACGATGCCCCGACCTTCAGATCGTTGGTTCGCTGGTCGATCGGTTGCGGCAGCTCGACGGCGTTGTTGAACGCGAAGGCGGCGCCCCAGGGTTGCTGCCCCGTTCGCTTCGCTGACGAGAAACTCGCGTCCACGTCGACGGCCTTCGCCGCGTACCTCATGTCGAACGCCGCGGTGTTTCGGGTATGGCGCAAGTCGAATTCAGAAGCCAGGCTGTTATAGATGGATCGGTTGGCCTTGGCGAGCGCCGCCAGTGCGGGCGTGCCGCAGCCACCCGGAGGGCCGCCTGGCGCGCACGGCACGCCAATGGCGCTTCCGTCGTTGGTCGCGTTGGTAGGCCCCTGCACCGCGCGCTGCGCGGCATCGTCGAGCGTCAGCAAGCTGCCGTTGGTGACGTATGGGGTCCGCGTGACATAGCTGTAGTTCAGCGGAATCCCCACCCACCCGAAATTGACGTCGAGGGTGCGGCCTTTGAACCTCGCGTCGTAGCGTTGATCGCGGTAGCCGACGTGCGCGGCGCTCCCGTCGAACAGGTACGAGCTGCCTTCGCGCTTCAGGGTGAAGCCCGAATACAGGCCGCCGCGGTCGTCACGGTACCGTTCGTATCGCGCGCGGTCGCCACTGGTGGTGGTGAAGAGACCTCCGACCTCCACCGTGCCGCCGAGCGGAGTCATCGCCGCCTCCGCCGGAGCGGCTTGCGGTATCGTGGCCGGCCGCGGGGCCGGGGGTGGCTGCGGCTGTGCGAATCCCATTCGGCAGGGGAGCACGAGCGCCGCGATCAGCATCACAGTCTTTGTGCGCATCGCATCTCCTCGCCTAACGGAGTAACGCCTTGCCCGACGGCGAATTCGAGCCGTGGACCAGTTGGTGACAGACGGTGCAGGATCGTCCGAAGATCTTGTTCGCGTTCGCCGAGTTCTGCAGGAGGAAGCCCTCGTACACAGTCGGTGGATGACGCGACGTGACGTGACACCGCTGGCACAGGAACGGCTGCTTGCTCACGAGCATGCGATCGTTGTTGGAGCCGTGCGGATCGTGACAGGTGATGCAACTCTCGCTGACGGGCGCGTGCTCCCAGAGGAACGGCCCGCGCTTGTCGGCGTGGCAGCTCGAGCAGCTTTCGTCGATCGTCGTGCCCGCGCGGAGCAACCGGACGTTCGTGCTGCCGTGCACGTTGTGACACGACGAGCACGTCATCGCCCCTTCGCGGACCGGCATGTGATTGAACCGGTGTTGCTTGTTCACGATGCTGCGGTGGCAGGTGCTGCACAGTTCCTGCTGGTTGCGCGCCTTGATCTGCTTATCGCCTTTCGACGAGTGGATGCTGTGGCAGGTCGTGCAGCCGACGTTGCGCTGATCGTGCTGGCTGCCCTCCCACAACGCGTGAGACGCACGCTTGTGGCAGGTGATGCACGTCTCGCTGGACTCCGCCGGCGGCATCGCGCTGAAGCGCCCGATCAAGCTCTTGTCGCCGCTTTCCGCGTGCTTTTTACCGGGGCCGTGACACGACTCGCACCCCTGCTGGGCCGCCGGGGTGTCTTCCCTGAACGCAAGCCCGTGCGCCGTGCCTTTGTAGGGTCGATCGGTATGACACCCGAGGCAGGTGTCCTGGCCCGCGTAATCGGCGGCCGCCGGCTTTGTCGTCGGCTGCTGGGCGGCCCCTGCCGTCTGCGGCCGGAGCGGCGCACCCGCCGAGACGGACGTGCCCTCCGCCACGACGAACGGAAGGCTCAACACGATGACCGCCAGGCCCCCATTGATGACGTTCCACTTCAAGACCATGCCAGCTCCTTCGAGGTTCTCGACACCCTGCTTTGAGCGTTGAACGTGGCCCTTTGCGCGGTGCCAACCGCCGCGGCAACCCGACGCCAACGCGAGTGTCTTGCAGCGCAGAACGTATCGATCAGCGGCCGCGCGGCGGCCGGGGAGGTGCGGACATACATCCGAAACGGCAGAGTCACGCCGTCGTTACCGAGTCGTCCGCGAGTAGGGTCTTACGTGCGGCGCACGAAGCAATCAGCTTGCCATCGCTGGGCCGCTGCTGGATTCAAGTCTGGAGTCATCCGGGGTGCGAATTCTTTGCGCGACCTGCAGTCAATTCGGACAGGGAAGTCACGCCCCCCTCAGAAGTCTGAATGCGGAATGCTGAACGTTGAATGCTGAATGCTGGACGCCGAACGTTGAACGTTGAACGTTGAAGGCTGAATGCTGATCATTTGTCCACGCCGGACGCGACATTCAGCATTCAGCATTCAACGTTCAGCATTCTGCATTCTGCCTTCGACGTTCAGCGTTAGAATTGATGCACTTTGAAGGTTCGCGCGCTGCTCGCAGCGTCAGTGGCGGCGTCGTGTCTGCTCTCCATCGCGCTTCCAGCCCAGCAGCCCGCCACGCCCGCACTCCCCTACACCGTCGTCACGCGTGACGCGCGGCGCCCGCTGGCGGCCCGGGTCATCGGCGGACAGGAGATGTTCGCGCTCGACGACCTGGCGCGGCTGTTCAACCTGACCGTCCGGGAGGACGCCGCCGCCGGCGGCATCACCGTGA
>JANOJK010000465.1:0-3361 GCA_031408165.1 Acidobacteriota bacterium
TCGATCGCCATCAGGGAAGACGAGCGCGGTGGCGCGCACGGGCAGATCCGCCGGCGCTGGCGACCGCTCGAGCGCTGCGAGGGCGGGACCTTCATAGGCCAGCACCGGCACCGCCGGTGCGGCGCGCACCGCCAGATACCCTGAGCGCGCTCGAATGGTGACCCTGCGACTCGGCACCGTGACGGCGACGCTGCGCCACTCACCGCTCAGTGCGCCCTTCAGCGGGGTATACGTCAGCAGGTAGTGGAAACGTCGATCCGCGTCTACCTGCCGGAAGGCCCTGGCCAGGTCGTTCATGTTGTCCACCAGAAATCCGCCGGTCTCCGCGGCCAGCAGCGTCAAGACGATGCGCGGCGTGCGCAACGCAAACTCGACGTCCTCCATCAGGCCGATGGAGCTCATGTTGGCCCCTTCCGGAGTCAGCTCCAATCCCGCCGCCCCCAACGCTCTGACCTGGCGTCCGACCGCGGCCTCCTGGCTGGCCGTCCGTAAGCCCGCGGCGTCGATCGTATAAACCGTGACGCTGTTCCGATTCGCGGTGGCGATCAGGCTCTTCAATCCGGGCAGCACTTCATTGGGGACCGGAATGCCTTCCGAGAAGAAGACGACGCTCTTCCGCCCCGGAGCGGCGCCGAGTCCGGTCACGATCGCCAGGAGCGCATCGGTCGCCGCATGCCCCAGCTGAAGACCCTCGAGCCTGGCCCAGGAATCCAAGGTGGCGGCGGAGACAGACGAGGAGGCCGCCGCTTCCCCGGGCAAGAGCGTCTGCGTCATTGGTGGACTCCAGGCAGCGCGACGCGCGGCAGCCTCGAGTGCCTGTCGTACTCTCGAACGATCCCGCGTGTACGATTGAATCGTGATCAGCGACCGGTCGGTCACAAAGACGCCGACGTAATCGCCGTCGCGCAGCGTCTCGAGACACGCCAGCGCCCCTTTGTAGGCACGCCCACGGGGTTCGGGTGCCAGGCGATTGAAGACGATGGCCGTGAAGCTGGGCTGAGCCGGCACTTGCGGCGCGCCGCCGATTCCTGTCGTAGAGCCCTCACGGTCTTGCGCTGGAGCGTGCGGAACGCCCACGAAGGACGTGACGTCGCCGATCTGCTGCTGCACGCCATCTTCGAATAGCTGGAAGTCTTCCTTGCGAAGGTCCGTGACTGGCTTGCCCTTGCCGTCCCGGACCACCGCGTCGATCACAATGGCGGTCGCGCCAGAGGTCAGCGGTTGCGGCGGCGGCGCGGGCGGTTGCTGACGCGCCACCAGCACGGCCGAACTGCACACCAGGAAGACGACGAGCACCGGGCGATGGAACATGGAACCTCCCGGTTCACTGCACCTCGAAAGGCATCCGCTGGAGCGCGGTCCGGCTGCGACCGGCGCGCGCCCGATCGTTCGTCATCGCAGAGATCTGGAGCACGTAGCTGCCCGGTGCCAGCGCGCCGAGTTTCAATTCACCGGCGGCGGCGAAGCGCCGGTCCCCGTTGGCCGGAACGGTCAACGTGTCGGGCGGCGCGGCGAAGACCTGCTCGCTGCCGCGCCAGATGCTCGGCGCGGAACGCACGGTCTGCGACGCGTTGTAGATCTCGTAGGCGTAGGACACTCGCGACCCCGCCGGGAAGACGCGGACCGCCTGCGCCGGCGTCACCGCGAGCCGGTCGTCGCCCGTCGCGGGTTTGGCATTGCCGTCTTCGCGGCGCAGGACGATCCCCGACAGCGCGAACGCGCCTCCCGCCATGTCGGCGATGTCCACGAACTCGCCCGCCGACCCCAGCGCGCCCGAACGCTGATCGCGGATCGCGAAGCGGACCTGGTAGCCCCCGGGCCGTCGAATGGGAATGCGCAAGTTGTAGGCCACGCCCTCCCGAAGCGCCTCGTCGGCGGCCGCGGCGGTCAGGGCCACCGAGAACCCCGTGCTCAGGTGTGCGACCTCGAGGCCGTCTTGATCGAAGACCATCCCCAGCACGTCCACGGCCGCCGTCTTCCTGCCGCCTTCGTCATCGGCGAACGTGAGCCCCCGAGCGTCGACGTGCAACAGCGTACGCACGAACGCCCCCTCGACCGGCGAGTATCCAGGCAGCGTCGTCGCGCGCAGCGCGAGGCCGGAAGCGGTGAACGGCGAGATGGCGGCACGCACGAGCTGTTGCGCCGGCGTCAGCGTTGGCTCGCCCTCCGGCGGGTCGCTCACGCCGAGGAACTCCTTGCGCGTTTTCACCCGGAGGCCCGGCCGGCTCACCTTGACCGCGATCTTGTGCAGGCGTGCCTTCTGCCCGGGCCGCGCGAAGGTGCCGTCCTGCGGCACGTACCCGAGCACGTAATACCCGCGCACGTCGTCGGTGATGCGCGCCAGCCCCTTTGCGATGTCGTTGGTGTTCAGAACCGCAAAACCCCCGGTCTGCTCGGCGACGTACCGGAGGCCCTCCTGCGTGTCGCGGTTGAATTCGACGCGCCCCGCGCCGAGGTTGCGCACCATCGCATCCATGGCGCCGGGCGCCAGCGGGCCGCTCTTGACGTTGTCCGCTGCCTGCAGGCCGGCGGTCTGCAGCCCTCGCGCGTCGAGCGAGTAGATCACGACTCCCGCGCGTGTGGCCTGATCGATCACCCGGTCGAGCGCCGCTCTCACACGGAAATTAGGTTCAGTATTCTTGGGTGCGTCGGCCCCGGCTTGCGGGCCCGTCAGCTCCGACACCAGCAGCTGAAATCCCTCCGAGACGAAAATGACGGCCTTGCGCCCCGGCAGGTCGCGGGCTCCACGGATTACGAGGTTCAATGCACCCAGCGTCCCGGACGCCAACATCGACCTGCGCAGGTCGTTGACGAGCGTGAAGTCGTTCGGATCCATCAGGGCCGGACCAGCCGGACCGCCGGCGCTGAAAGTCGTGTACACGTTCAGCGCCTCGAAAGGCTCGACCCCGCTGCGCGACGAGCTGTTCCAGTGGATGCTCTCGATGGCGGCGTGCAGCACACGGCGGTCGGTCGAGAACGACTGCAGCGCGCCGGCCGATCCGCCGGTGCGCACGAGCGCCACGAGATCGGTCGGCCGCAGCTCGCGATCGACAAACGCGTGCAGCGCGCGCCGTGTGTTCTGGAGGCTCTCGACCGACAGCCCGAGGTCATCGACCACCAGGGCGAACGTCCGTTGCACGTCCTCCTTCTTGATCGGAGGCGGCGGCGGCCGGAAGGCGGTTGACGAGGGAGAGGCCGCGGCGGCGGATTCGTCAGCGGCCTTCGCGTCCGGCCCGGACAGCACCGGCACGAACTGCGCGTAGGTCACCGCCTGCCGCTTGCCGTCCTGGCGGACCTCGAAGTCGGCCGCCGTCAGGTCGCTCACGATCCGGCCGTCACGATCCGTGACGACGGCATCGAT
>JANOJK010000471.1:0-2423 GCA_031408165.1 Acidobacteriota bacterium
GTCCGACGCGCGCGGCGCGATCGTCGGGCTCTCGCGCTTCAACACCAAAGCGCACCTCGCGCGCGCGCCACGCTCGAAGCGATCTGCTTCCAGACCCGCGCGGTCCTCGACGCCATGACGCAGGACTCCGGCGTCCGCCTCGAGGTGCTCAAGGTGGACGGCGGCGCGACGGTGAACGACACGCTCATGCAGCTCCAGGCCGATGTCCTCGGCGTCCCCGTCATGCGTCCCGTCGTCGCCGAAACGACGGCGCTCGGCGCCGCGTATGCCGCGGGTCTGGCGGTCGGGTTCTGGACCGACCTCGACGACATGCGCGAGAACTGGCGGATGGACAAGCGGTGGGAACCGCGCTGGAGCGCGGACGAGCGTGACGCGGCCTACGCGGGATGGGAGAAGGCGGTCACGCGGACGCTTGACTGGGTATAGGAGCGCTCGGCACTGGGCACCCCTACCGCTTCAACCCCGCTGCCCAGTTGACCACAACCTCCAACCTCCACCCTCCAGCCCCGTCACCGCGGCAGCCGCCGATACTTCTCCAGCAACTGCTTCTGGCGCGTATCCCGTGACATCTCCACGCCCTTGATGAAGACGCGCTCGGCGCCCGTGGTCAGCTCGAACGGATCGCCGGACCACAGGACGAGGTCGGCATCCTTCCCCACCTCGATCGACCCGACGCGATCCGCGACCCCCCACAGACGCGCGGGCGTCAGCGTGACCGCGTGCAGCGCGGCGTCGCGGTCCATGCCATTCGCGATGGCGTTGCCCGCCTCCTGGCGCAGGAGGCGCGAGTTCTGCGTGTCGAACGACGCGAGCGCCACCGTGACGCCGGCCCTCGAGAGGCGCGCCGCGTTCTCGAGCGTTGCGCCGAGGGAGTCGAAGCTCGGGATATTCGTGAGCGGCTTGACGACCACCGGCACTTTCCCACTCGCAAGCTGCCCGGCGACCATCCAGCCTTCGGACGCGCCGACCAGGACGAGGCGCAGCTTGAATTCCTCCGCCAGCCGCATGGCGGCGAGCAGGTCGCTGGCGCGGTTCGCCTGGATGGCGAGCGGCACCTGGCCTTTCAGGACCGGCTGCAGCGCCTCGAGATCGAGCCGGCCGCGCGCGTACTCGCGCCGCTGCGCGGCGTTGAACGCCACCCGGTTGGTCCCGTAGTCGCGCGCGTCGTCGAGGATCTCGCGCAGGCGCAGCATCGCGGTCGAGCGCGAGCCGCCCGCGACGCGCGCCCCCGCTTCGCCGAGGAGCGCCACCATCGCGGCCGGGGCGCGGGTGACGCCCGCCGGCACCTGCGCGCCGCTCAGGTCCATCACTGCGGCCTGCCCGAGGAACACGTTCCCCGTACCTCCGGGGGTGACGAGCGCGCGCGTGATCCCTTCGACCCGCGTTACCGGGATCACCGCCGAGTTGCCGTTGAACGAATCGACGACCGTGAACGCGGCGCTCACCCGCGCGTCGGTCGTGTTCTGATCCGCCGTCCCCTCGGCCGACAGCGGGATTTCGACGATGCCGGTCTGGACGGCGGAGTCGATCCATCCGGGAGTCACGGTCTTGCCGCCCGCGTCGATCACGCGCGCGCCGGCCGGCGCCGGCGTGGTGCCGACCGCGGCAATCCGGCCGCCTCGAATGACGACCGTACCGCGCTCGATCGCGGGACCCGAGACAGGAAGAATGCGGGCGTTCGTGATCGCGACCGTTTCGCCGGTCGCGGGAACGGCTCGCGGCGCCGGTCCCTGGACTCCCGGCCCCTGATACGGGAGCGGCGGCCGAGGCCCGTCGGCGGAGGGCGCGGGCGGTGGCGGGACCGGCAGGATCCCGATCTGGAAATCATTGCGAGGCGTTCGCGACTGGTCGGCGCGATCGAAGACCTGGGCGCCGTCGATGAACACGCGCTCCGCGTGCGCGTACGCGCTGAAGGGATCGCCCGACCAGATCACGACGTCGGCGTTCTTCCCCGGTTCGAGGGAGCCGGTGACCTGGTCGATCCCGAGCGCCTTCGCGGGGTTGATCGACAACCATCTCACCGCATCGGCGCGGTCAATCGTGATCCCGGCCTCCGCCCCTGCGCGGATCGCCTTTGCCGCTTCCTGGTTCAGCCGCTGGATCCCGTCGCCGCTGTCGGAGTGGACGATCGCGCACGCGCCCGATTCGTGGACGAGCGCGATGTTCTGCGTGATGCCGTCGTACGCCTCGAGCTTGAAGCCCCACCAGTCCGCCCACATGCTCGCGCAGATGCCGTTGGCGGCCAGGCGGTCGCGCACCTTGTAGGCCTCGACGGCATGGTGGAACGACGCGATCGTGAACCCGAACTCCTTCGAGATCTCGATCATCGTCGCCATCTCGTCGGCGCGGTAGCAGTGGTTCTGGATTCGGATCTCGCCGTTCAGCACGCCGGCGAGCGTCTCGAGCTGGAGGTTGCGATCGGG
>JANOJK010000498.1:0-1643 GCA_031408165.1 Acidobacteriota bacterium
GAGCGATCCCATGCGGTCGCGCCAGATCAGCGCCGTCGCGAGGTGGAGCGCGTCAAGTGTGCCGAGCGGCATCGGCATCGGTTCGCTCGCGCGGCTGAACACGGGCGTTCGCAGGAGAACCAGATCGATCGCCTCCAGCCATTCGTTGAGGCTGCGCAGTCGGCGCGCCGCCTCCCCGCTCGTCAGTGATCCCTGCAGACGCAGCCGATCGATCGTGCGCGCGCTCTCGACGGCAAGCAGTTCGCTGGAGACGAGGCGGTCGAAGGTTCGCAGCTCGTCGAGCGCCCCCGGTTCACGCAGGACGATGCGCAACAAAGCGGAGGTATCGATGTAGGCGATCACCGGCGCCGTCGGTCGTCAACGAGGATGGCGGTGCTGTCGGTGCGGTTCGCCGGTTTCGGGGGCAGTTTCAGATCGCGGAGGGATCGCTTTGCCTTGCGAATCTCGAGCGGTGCCGCCGCGTACGGAACAATCCGCGCGATCGGCGTGTCCCGGTCGAGCACGGTGAGCGTGGCGCCATTGCGGACGGATCGAAGATGTTCGCTCAGGCGGGCTTTCAGCTCCGCAATGCGCACATCGCTCATGACCAATTATAGTCATGAGAGGTCACGATAGTCCACTGCCTTCACACGTCCAACCTCAGAGCCATTGCCGCCGCCTGAACATGACGTACAGGGCAACGGACAGCAGCAGCATCAGTATCAGGGCTGCGGGGTAGCCAAACGCCCAGTGCAGCTCCGGCATGTGATCGAAGTTCATTCCGTATATCGTGCCGATGAGGGTCGGCGCGAAGAAGATCGCCGCCCATGCGGAGATCTTCTTGATCTCTTCGTTCTGCGAGTAGCTCGCTTCGGTCAGCCGCTTGACCTCGATGTTCTGCGCCTGACCCACCAGCGCGGAGTTGATCGTGAGGACGGTCTGGAAGAACTCGATGACGCCCTGGAGGTACTCCTTCTCGGCGTCCGCCAGCGCGCGAACGCGGTCGAACTGATCGGCCGTGTCGGCCATCAGCGCCAGCCCGCCGGATGGGATGCGCGTGATGCCGGCCATCCGTCCATAAATCGCTCCGCTCAACGCGGCCATGGTCCGCACGGCGAGCAGGCCATGGCGGGCGCGGAACAGCTCGTTGATGAACCGCTCCGGATCACCGACGTCGCCGCCGGTCACCAGCTGCTCGAGTTGCCACACGTCGCGAGTCATCACTTCGACGAAGGCCTCTTGATTCCGGGCCAGCGCGGAGACGATGGCGTGCGACAGGTCGAAGGCTGACGCGGGGCGGAAGCGCCCCGCCGCGATGCGTGCGTACACCGCCCGTGTCTCGCGCAGCGCCACCTCCGGGTCAACCGCTGGATTGAGGGGTCCGTGCACCGTGACCAGGTAGTTCCGCCCTATCAACTGGTCAAGCTCGAGGTAGTGAACGTGGCCCCGCTGTCCCCGCTCGGGGGCGTGCAGCACGATCAACACGTGGTCTCCGTAGCCGTGCACCTTCGGCACCCGATTGCGCTCAACGCAGTCCCGAATGGCCAGGGGATGGAAGGCGAACATCTCGGACAGCAGGCTGGCACCGTTGCGCCGCCCTCATCATCGCTAGCGTCTTCGCTGTTCCAATCGAGATCAAGTCCGTTGGCTCCTCGACGTCGGCG
>JANOJK010000531.1:0-1779 GCA_031408165.1 Acidobacteriota bacterium
CCACATCGCCTGCGCCATCGTCGGCTGATCCGCCAGGGGACGGAAGTAGCCGCCCTCGAGCGGGAGGTCGAGCAGCAGGCGCATCATCAGCGCCGGCCCGAGCCCCTCTTCGGACGGGTCAATGCCTCGCTCGACGAGGAACGGCGCACCCATGCGGAGCGCGACGTCGAGCGGCGTGACGAACCGGAGGTTCAGCCAGTTGGTCCCGCCAAGCGCGATGCGCTCGCCGATGGTCCGGCCGACGGCATGCGTTGGGGTGAAGACCCACTTCGAGCGGGTCACATGCTCACGACACAGCGCCGCGAGCTGCTCGACAAATGGATCCATCAGGAATGTAAACATACAGATCGCGGCACGTTGTGTGTGTGCTGTTCCGCACACAAACCGCCGAAAGTGCCGCCGGGAGTTCGTTCGAAAGCCTCTGCTAACGCGTGTGTCCGGTTCGGCGACACTGGATCTGCGCTGTGGGCCTGCAACTTATCCATCCAGGACGGTCGCAAGCTCTTCAGGCCTCACACTGACAGTCGGCGCTACCGGTGCCTGGGGTGCCAATGGCCCCGCCGCCGCCGGCACAGAGATGTCCGCCCGCTTTGACCAGGCCTCGACGAAGTCGCTGCGCGGCGAAGGCGGGGCTGGGGCTAACGGTGCCAAGGGGTACCGGAGGTGCTACTGGTGCCTGGTGCTGGCGCTCTCGCGAGCCGCGGGATCATCGTCCAGGTTCTGAATGATGACGAGGGTCCCGAGTCGATCGACGCGAGAGCGGCAGTGAGGGGCTTCGTGTCCATGCCTCCACTATGCCGAGTGACCCTGGACAGGTACGGTCACCCTTCAGTGAGCTCGCAGTCCCGAGGTGCGGAAATCGCGATCAAGCGAAGGACCGGGCGTTCCAGCGGGCTGGACTCGCATCACATCACGGTTGGACCGACGATCGACCTTTGCAAGGACGACGAACTGCCTTAAACTGCGACGATGAACTTGCTCGACCGAATCGCTGTGGATCCGGCCGTCCGATTTGGTAAACCGTGCGTCCGTGGGACGCGCATATCGGTTGGCGACGTCCTGGGCTATCTGGCGGGTGGCATGTCCGAGGCGAAGATTCTGGCCGATTTCCCGCAGTTGACGAGCGACGACGTCAGGGCGTGTCTCGCCTACGCGGCTGAACGCGAGCGCCGTACGTTGACAACGCCCGCGGCGTGAGATGCCTCGGCTCTTCTTCGATGAGCCACTGTCGGAGGAGTTGTGCGACGCGGTGGCCGACATCTTTCCTGGCTCCCTCCACATTCGCTTGATGGGGCAAGGCGGAGCGGCGGATGCGATCGTCTGGGACTTAGCGCGTCAGCACGGGTGCTTGGTGGTCAGCAAGGACGAAGATTTTCACCGACTTGCCCTCTTGCTAGGCGCGCCGCCAAAGTTCATTTGGATTCGGCTCGGCAACTGCACCACTGACGACATCGCGCAACGATTGCGACGCCGTCACGACGACATCATCCGATTCAACGAGCAGAACGAAGCAACCGTTCTCGAACTGGGTTGATTGAGCCAACGGACGGCCCAACACGGCTTGCTGCCGACGGCTACGCCGCCTTCCAGGGTTGGCGACTGAAGATTGGGGACGTGCGATGCAGCCGAGCGACGGACCCGCATGACGACCACGCGGTACGAATCGGCCGTCGAGGCCGACGCACACGACCTGGAATACTGGACCGCTATTCCACCGGACCGCAGACTGGAAATGGTCTGGGCGGGCGCTAACGAAGCTTCGCCACCTCCTCGTCGGAG
>JANOJK010000534.1:0-7946 GCA_031408165.1 Acidobacteriota bacterium
CCTCAAGCTGACGACTTACACGTTCCAGGATCCGGCATCGCCCAGACTGAAGATTCTGCTCGCGGTGGAGATCGATCGGTCGCTGAACCCGCAGGAAAACGTCAGCCTTGGCTACCTGATGCTGGACGACATGGGCCAGCCTGGGGCCAGCCGCCTGCAGAAGACGGTGGCGGCCCCGATCGATTCTCTGCGGCGAGTCCAGCAATGGGTCGGGGCCGCCGTCGCGGTGCCGGGCAAATACACGGTGAAGGTCGCCGTCGTCGATGAAAGCGGAAGGCGCGGCAGCGTCGAGCGCACGATCACGGCGCGGCTGAATGGTTTCGGACAGCTGCACGCAACCGATCTCCTGCTGGCCGACAACACGCCGCAGAACGCGGGAGACGCGCCGCCGCCCGTGGCCGCGGACCTCCACGGCGATGAGCTGTACGTCTACCTGGAGCTCCTGTCGGAGGCGCCCGAACAACTCACCAACGCCACGGTGGTGCTCGAAGTCGCGCAGAGCGAAGCGGGAGGCGCGATCGACAGCGCGCCCGGGCGGCTCCAGGCGGCGGAGAGGGAAGGCGGCCGGAGGCGCACCGTGGAAGCGGGGTTGCCGATCGGACTGCTGCCACCGGGCGAGTACGTCGCGCGTGCCGTCATCTCGGTCAGCGGGCGCAAAGTCGGGCAGGTCGTCCGGCCTTTCCGCGTCAGCCGGGCCGGGCCCATCGTCGCCGCGCGCGCGGGTTCGGCCGCACCCCTGAAGCCGTCGGCGCCGATCGCGTTCGCCTCACGCATGGACGCCTTCGACAAATCGGCGGTGCTGACGCCGCAGGTCCTGAGCTTCTTCCTCGAGCGACTGAGCGCCACCGCCGCCGCGGACGCCGCGGCCCTGCGCCCCGCCATCGAGAGCGCCCGCGCCGGCAGGCTTGACGACACCCTGCAGGCACTGAAAGGAACCGGCGACGATCGCCTGGCGGCCGTGTTCCTGAAAGGCATCGTCTCGCTCTCGAGCGGCGACCTGAAAGGCGCTGAGGCGCGATTCCGCGACGCCCTGCGCATGGACTCCGAGTTTCTGCCCGCGGCGTTCTATCTCGGCGCCTGCTACGCGGCCGAGGGCCGCGATCGCGAGGCCGCCGGTGCGTGGCAGACCTCCCTCATCACGGAGTCGAACGCGCCATTCGTTTACACGCTACTGGGGGACGCGCTGCTTCGCTTGCGCGACAACGAGCAGGCGATCGACGTGCTGTCGGAAGCGCGGTCGCTGTGGCCGGCCGACGACGAGGTCGGCGTCCGGTTGGCCACCGCGCTCGTTCGCGCGAGCAAACCCGCCGACGCGCTGAAGGTGTTGCAGCCATACCTGGACGCGCATCCCGCGGATCACGACTGGCTGTTCCTCGCGATGCGCGCCGTGTACGAGGCGCGGATCGCGAAGCGGGTCATCGAAACCCCCGAGGCCGACAAGGCCCGTTTCGTCAAGTACGCGGATGCCTACGCCGCGGCAAAGGGCCCCCAGCAGGCGCTGGTCAACCAGTGGCGAAAATCCCTCGATAACCAGCGGTAGAGCCGGGCGGGTCCAGCTATCGGGGCGCACGCCGCACGTCGTAGCTTGCCGACACTCGACGAAGGCGCCACTGCGATTCCGCAGGCCGGCCTTCATGCGGTGACAAGGAGTACACACGAACATGAAGACGAAGAACACGATCTGCCTCTGGTTCAACAAGGACGCGCAAGAGGCGGCGCGCTTCTACGCCGCCACCTTTCCGGACAGTGAAGTGACCGCTGTTCGCAAGGCGCCCGGTGACTACCCGGGCGGCAAGGAGGGCGATGTGCTGACGGTGGAGTTCATCGTTCTGGGCATTCCCTGTCTCGGTCTCAACGGCGGCCCGGAGTTCAAACACAGTGAGGCCTTTTCCTTCCAGATCGTGACGGACAATCAGGAAGAGACGGACCGCTACTGGAACGCGATCGTCGGCAATGGCGGCAAGGAAAGTCAGTGCGGGTGGTGCAAGGATCGCTGGGGCCTCTCCTGGCAGATCACCCCGCGCGCGCTCATCGATGCGCTTGCGGCTGGTGGCCCTGAGGCCAAGCGTGCCTTCGAGGCGATGATGCCGATGAAGAAGATCGATATCGCCACGATCGAGGCGGCGCGGCGGGGCTGACGCCGACACGACGAGACTCCGTCGGCGTGTCGCGAGGCCGAATCCATCCCTCGCCATTCGTTCACTCGGCCCGCAGGACGGAATGAAGGAGCCGCCACGATCCTCCGGCACACCCTGTAATGGTCGGCCTTCTCGTGCGTCATGGCTGGTGAGCCGGCGGGACGAAGTCCCCCCCGGATAAATCAACGATGAATCAACGATGCATCAACGAGGTGGCAGGTGAAGGCAGTGGAATCGTGGATCAGGGACTTCAGGCACTCGGCGCGCAGTCTTGCCCGCAACCCGGGCTTCACGCTCACCGTCGTGGCGACTCTCGCGCTCGCCATCGGCGCGAACGCCTCGATCTTCAGCGTCGTCAAGGTGGTGCTCCTCGAGCCGTTGCCGTACCCCAATGCGAACCGGCTCGTGCATATCGGAGGGACGGCTCCGGGGACCGATCAGCCCGAGGAGTTCGGCGTTCCGGATGAGCTGTACTTCGCATACCGCGAGGGCGTGCCCGCAATCGAAGACGCCGCGATTTATGGGGTTGGTTCGTCGACGACACGCGCGGAAGGGCAGGTGGACCAGCTCTTCGTGACTCAGGCCACTCCGTCATTCTTTTCGACGCTTGGCGCGGTGCCTCTGCATGGGCGGCTGCCTGCAGATAAAGACGACGGTCGCGTCGTCGTCCTCAGCTATTGGCTCTGGCAGAACTGGTTCAACTCCGATGTGAACGTGATTGGCAAGAGCTACAGCTTCGCGAACCAGAACCGGGAGGTGATCGGCATCATGAAGCCGGAGTTCCGCTTCCCCGACGAGCGCGTCGCGTTCTGGGTGCCGCTGGCGATTCGCGCCGCTCAGGTCACGCCGGGCGGGTTCGGGCCGCGCATGGTGGCGCGCATGAAAGCGGGAACGGACCGCGCAGCGCTCGTCGCGCAGCTCGAACCGATCGCACGTCAGGTGCAGCAGCGGCTGGGCGGACCCGCGCCGTACGTGCGGATCATGGAGCGTCACCGGCCGGTGGTGAAGCCGCTTCGCGAGCAACTGGTGGGCAAGATCTCGACGGCCCTCTGGATTCTGCTCGGTACGGTCGGCATCGTCTTCCTCGTCGCGTGTGTCAACGTGGCGAACCTGTTCACGGTAAGGGCGGAGAGCCGGCGCGTCGAACTGTCGGTGCGCCGGGCTCTTGGCGCTGGACGAGGCGACCTTGTGCGTCCGCAAGTGACCGATGCGCTCCTTCTCGCGGCAGCCGGAGGCGCGATTGGCGCGGTCATCGCGTGGGCCGGCGTCCCGGTCCTGGTCCGTGCTGCGCCTGATGCGGTCGCGGGCGGCTTTGCCGGCGCACCCATTCCGGGACTCGCCACCGCGCACCTCGATCGTGCGGCCTTGCTCTTTACCGCGGGCATCTCGGTCCTGGCCGCGTGCGCGTTCGGCCTGCTGCCCGCCTTCCGCCTGTCGGGCTCCCGGCTCGGTACCCTCCAGCAGGCCGGACGAGGCATCGTCGGCCGCAGGAGTTTTGCGCGGGATGCGCTCGTGGCCGTGCAGACCGCCTCAGCTCTCGTCCTGATGGTTGGCGCGGCGCTCCTCATGCGCAGCGTCTGGCAGCTCAACCGAGTCGACGCCGGGTACAACACGAAAGGGATCTTCACGTTCCAGGTCGCTGCGGGTCGCCCCGATTTGAACGATCGTGCATCGGTCTCGCGGTTTCAGTACGTGTTCATGGACCGCCTCAAGGCGTTGCCCAGCGTCGAATCCGTTGGATTCATCTCCACGCTGCCGCTGGACGAAGGTGCCGGCAGGATCAACATCACAACCCCCCGGATTCAGGCCAGCGGCGCGGAGGCGCCTCTCGTTCGTAACGCGGCCGCCGGCGGCGCATATTTCCAGGCGATGGGAATCGAGCTCAAGCGCGGCCGGTTCTTCGAGCGGATGGAAGAAGAGCTGGGAACTCGCAACGTGATCATCAGCGAGACGGCCGCCAAAGTGTTGTTCCCTGGCGAAGAGCCGATTGGTCAACAGGTCAGGCCCGCCGCCGGCGGCGGCGATAACTGGTACGCCGTCATCGGCGTGGTCGAAGACGTACTGGTGGACGACCTCCGGCGCAAATCCCCGGAGCCAATGGTCTACCTGCCGGGTGCGTCCACGTCGCCGGCCTACGTGATGAGGTCAGCCCGTGCGGACCAGCTGGCTCCGGAGGTTCGCGCCATCATTCGGGAGCTGATTCCGAACTCCCCGATGTATCGGGTCTTCACGATGGAGGGTCTGGCCGCCAAAGCCATGGCGAGCCTGTCGTTCACGATGGTCCTCGTCAGCATGACAGCCGTGCTCGCGCTGGTCCTTGGCGCGGTCGGCTTGTATGCCGTGCTTTCCTACGGCGTGACGCAGCGGACGCAGGAGATCGGCGTCCGCATGGCCCTGGGTGCCGAGGCAAAGACCGTACGCCGGATGTTCGTCTGGCAAGGCACCCGGGTTGCGCTGCTTGGCGTGGTCGTGGGAGCGCTGGCGGCGATGGCCCTCACTCGTTATATCCAGACACTGCTCTTCGGCGTCGGGCGCCTGGACGCGATGGCGTTCGCCGGAATGTCCGCCGTGATGCTTGCAGTGGCGCTTCTCGCGAGCTACATACCGGCGCGGCGCGCCTCGCGAGTCGATCCTCTCGTTGCGCTGCGCAGCGAATAGTGTTCCAGGAGAAAACCATGCTGACTAAAGAGAAGCGAGCGAAGCGAGCCACGCGAGCGGAGCGGGGCGGCGGGGTCCCCGTGAGCGAGCGTGAAGGGGAGTTCGAGGGGCGAAGCCCCTCGATGATGATGAAGCGAGCCACGCGAGTCGTCGTTGCCGCAATCGTCCTCCTCGCGCTCGCGCCGGCCGCCGCCGCCCAGACGGCAGCCGCCTTCACGGGCAAGTGGGAAGGCACCTTCACGATGCAGCGCCCCGATGGCACCGAGGGCGATCCGAGGCCGGTCGCGTTCAACTTGACGCAGAAAGGGAAGGTGCTGACCGGCACCGGGGGCCCGCCCGACAAACAGTGGACGGTCGAAAAGGGCGCCGTCAACGCCGGCAAGGCCACGTTCGAGGTGCAACAGCCAGACGGGCCGCTGTTCAAGTTCACGCTGACGATCGTCAAGGGACGTCTGCAGGGCGACATGGCCGGCGAGCGCGACGGGGTCGTGCGGGGCCACGCCAAGGTCGACGCCGCGAAAGCCGCGAACGCGAAGTCAACCATGTAATGGTCGCCCTCCTCGTGCGTCAAGGTTGGTAAGGCGGACGAGGTGCACACAGCCAGCACACAAATCGAGGAACTCCTGATCCCCGTGACTTCCACGACCGCGCTTGCGGGGTTTGCCGAGCTGTACGAGCGTCATTATGAGGCGGTCTTCCGCGCGGCCCTGCGCGTCACCGGGCGTCCGGCCGACGCCGAAGACGTCTTGCAGACCGTCTTCCTGCGCGTGCTGACCCGGGGTGGAGATGTCGAGGACGTCGCGCAGCCGGCCGCTTACTTCCGGCGCGCCGCCGTCAACGCGGCCGTCGACGTGCTGCGCCGACGGGAACTTCATGCGGAGTCGGCGTACGACGAGTTGGCGCCGCACGCCGCCGTGCAGCCGCCGTTGCTGCTGAAGGAGCAACTTCGGCGCGCGATCGCCGCAATGGACAGCGACGATGCGACCCTGTTCCTGCTGCGTCACGTCGAGGGGCTGTCGATCGAAGAGCTGGCCGCGATGTTCCAGATCGAGAAGAACAACGTGGCCGTCAGGCTCCACCGGATCCGACTCCGGCTGCAGGCTGAGATGGAGCGCTAGGAACTGTCAAGGCGCGAGCGAGCATTGCGAGCGAGCCACGCCAACGGCCCGCCTTCGCGGCCGTAGGCGCTTCGGCAGGTCTCGCCGGAGCTTTGGCGTAAGGCGGAAGCACGTGTCGGATGGGAGGATGGCGATGGACCGTCTTGAACGAGCACTACAGGAAATGAGAGAGGAAGACGTGGACGCCGGCACGCTCGAGGCCGCGCGGGCGCGCGTCCGGGAGAAGATGACGAGCGCCGACAGCGCCACGTGTGCGGAGTTCCGGCAGGATTTTCGCGCCTACCTGGCCAAAGAGCTGGGCGCCAGCCGCCACATCCTGGTGGACGATCATCTCAGCCGCTGTCCCGCCTGTCGCGCCTGGATCGCTGAAATGAAGGGCGAGAGAACGATCGTGGCCATGCCACGGCGGTCGTCCTCCCGATGGGTACAGTGGGGAGCTCTGGCCGCGGCGGCGGCAGTGGTTTTCTCGGTCCTTTATCTCGGACGCGACGCCATCGACGCCATGATGGGTCCAGGCGGCTCGCGGGCCACGGTCGTTTCCGCCGACGGCGGCCTGTACCGCCTGACCGCCGTGTCCGCCGACTTGTCCACCGAAGCGCGCAGCGCGAAGGTGGAAGCGCGCAGCGCGAAGGCGGAGGGCTCTCTCGAGGCAGGCGCCACCATCGGCGAACGGGAATCGGTCCGCACCGGGCCGGGAGCCCATGCGGTGTTGCGGCTCGCCGACGGATCGATCGTGGATGTCAACGAGCGAACGGAGCTGTTCATGACCGCCGCCTGGAGCGGCCGGGCGATTCACCTCCAGCGCGGCGACATCATCGTCAAGGCCGCCAAACAGCGCCGGGGCCGCCTGCAGGTTCTGACCCGTGATTCCATCGCCTCGGTGAAGGGAACCGTTTTCGCGGTGTCCGCCGGCATGGGTGGCTCGGTGGTCTCGGTAATCGAGGGATCGGTGGCGGTGAACCAGCCTCACAGGCAAGTGGTCCTCAGCCCCGGCGAGCAGGCCGCCTCCATCCCGGCGCTGGCAAGCTCGGTCGCGGCAGCCGTCTCCTGGAGCCCCGAGGCGGAATCCTACCTGGAGCTCCTCAGATCGTTCGTGAAGATCGAGCGCGAGCTGGCGAACTTCCCCGCCGAGCTGCGGACCAACTCGGCCCTGGTCGCGCATCTTCCCGCAGAGGCGATCGTCTACGGCACGGTCCCCGAATCCCGGCGTCACGATCGGACGGGTCCTTGCCCTTGCGGAGGAGCAGTCGGCGCAGAACGCGACGTTCGGGGCCTGGTGGAGTTCCGAGACAGGACGGCTGTTGAGACAGATGGTGGACCGCGTCCAGTCGGTGAACCCGCTGCTCGGGGAAGAAATCGTCTTCAGCGCCAGCATCGCCCCCGGAATCGGCGAGCCCGTGCCGATGGTGATGGCGCGGGTGAAGCCTGGCAAGCGGGCGGAGCTCACAAGCGCCCTGGAAAGGCTCTTCGCCGAGGCGGGCGAAGCTCCCGGATCGTATTCGGTTTCCGACGACCTGGTGGTCGTTTCACACTCGCCGGCGTACCTGGCGTGGGCCCTCGCGCACCTGGGGCAGGGCGCGGGCTCCCCGTTTGCGGCAGCCATCAGGGAGCGGTACCGGCGCGGCGTGGGCTGGCTCATCGCGATCGATGCGCCCCCAGTCGTCAAAGCGGCGTCCGGAGACGACGCCCCCCCCATAGAGCTCGCCGGCATGATCGGGATGAAGTACCTGTTCCTCGAGCAGCGTGCGCCTGCGGGTGCCGAAGAAAACGAGGTCACGTTCGCGTTCCAGGGGGCGCGAACGGGAATGGGATCGTGGCTGGCTGACGCCGGTTCCGGGGGCGCGGCGGAGTATCTCCCGGCCGATGCGCTCCTCGCCGGCTACGTCTCGACCCGCGAGCCCTTGCAGTTGTTCGAGGAGCTCAGCGCTCGGATCACCAAGTTTGGGCCGGATTTCGAACGCGCCCTGTCCACGATGGACGCGAAGCTCGGCGCCGGATTCGTCCAGAACCTGACCGGGGCGTTGGGGACCGA
>JANOJK010000548.1:0-2274 GCA_031408165.1 Acidobacteriota bacterium
GTCGTGGGCGATCCGTGTCTGGTAGCCCTTCGCGGTCAATACCGCCGCGACCATCGTGGCGCCATCCTCGTTGTCATCCACGACCAGAATCTTCAGCGCGTCGGGTGGAGGCTCCGTCGCTGCCGGACGCACCGGCCGGACGTGCTGGTCGCCGCTGACCACCGGCGCCGCGGACGCCCTCGGCAGAGAGACGACGAACTCGCTCCCTTGCCCTGGGCCGTCGCTATGGGCCGACACGATTCCGCCATGTCGCTCGATCAGGTTCCTGGCGATCGTCAGCCCGAGCCCCAACCCTCCCTGGGACCGATCGATTGCCTGCCGCTCCTGGACGAACAGGTCAAAGACCCGCGGCAGGACGTCGGCGGCGATGCCGATGCCCGTGTCACGAATCCGCAGCACCACCTGGCCGAGTTCCTCGGAGGCGCGAACGGTGATATGGCCTCCGGGGGGGGTGTACTTCGCCGCGTTGGTCACGAGGTTCGTGACGACCTGACTGAGGCGCGTCGGGTCTCCCTTGACGGCGAGGCCTTGTCTCGATATCTCCAGGTCGAGCGTGTGCATCCGCTGCTCGAGCAGGGCACTGGTCATCTCGATGGCGCTTGCGACCACGTCCGCGATCTCGACGATCTCCTCCTTGAGATCGACCTTTCCACGGGCAATGCGGGACACGTCCAGGAGGTCGTCGACCAGCCGCGTCAGATGATTGACCTGGCGCTCGATGACGGTGCGCTCCCGCTCCGAGTCATCGCTGCCGCGAAGCCTCATCAACTGCAGGGCGGTGAGGATCGGTGAAAGAGGATTCCTGAGCTCGTGGCCCAGCATCGCAAGGAACTCGTCCTTCGCCCGGTTGGCGGCTTCCGCAGCCTCACGCAGATCGTTGACCTGATTGCGGGCCAGCACCTGATCCGTCACGTCCGACGCGATGACGAAGACTCCGTCAATCGCCCCGCCGATGTTACGGAACGGCGAGTAGACGAAATTGAAGTAGACGGTCTCGGTCGTTCCGCCTGCGCGGTCGATTCTCGTCGGCGTCTCCATGCCCACATGCGATACGCCCGTCTGGTAGACGCCGTCGAGCAGGGCACGAAACCCCTGGTCCCGGAGCTCAGGCATCACCTCGAACAAGGGACGGTTGATGAGCGCCTCCTCCGTGCGTCCCCAGACCTGGCATACGGGAGGGTTCGCGAGCTCCACCACGTGCTCGGGGCCGCGAAGCACGGCGATCAAGGTCGGAGCCTGCATGAACAGTGAATGGAGCAGCCGCTTCTGCAGTTCCGCCTCTTGACGCGCGAGCTGCTCGCGCTCCCGGAGCACGGCGTTCGCTTCGGTCGCCCGGCGCTCGTTCTCCACGTCGGTGTTGGTGCCAAACCAGTGCACGACCTGGCCTCGCGAGTCGCGGACGGGGTTGACGCGCGTGAGGAAGCGCCGGAAAACACCGTCCACGCCCCGCAGCGGAAAGACCATCTCGAACGGCGTGCCGGTCACGATGGACTGCTGCCAGCGTTCCTTCACCGTGGGCAGGATGACGGGGTCGTGTACGCGTTCCCACCCCCAGCCTTCCATCTCCGCAGGCGTCGTGCCGGTATAGGCGTACCACTGATCGTTGAACCAGTAGATCCAGCCGTCCGGCCTCGCCATCCAGGCGAGATTCGCGATGGAATTCGCCAGGGCGCGGAACAGGTGCTCGCTCTCCTTCAGGCTCTGGGTCACCCGGGCACGCTCGATCGATTCCCAGGATCGACTCGCGACCCGCTGCACCAGCTCGATCTCGTCGGGTTCCCACGCTCTTGGAACGACGCCATGCACCGCCATGGCGGCGACAAACCGTCCTTGTTTCAGGATCGGGACGCAGATGACGGCGCCGATCGCCGTCAGGACATACGACGGGCGTTCGGCGGCCGTGATGCGCGCATCGGTGCCGCTGTCGCGCACGACGTAGGGCTCGCCTGCCCTCATCAGCCGCAGGCACTCCTCCCCGAACTGCCTGAACGTGTAGCGGCCCACGATGCTGTCCACACCGTTGTTGTAGTTGCCGGTCACTTGAAACGTGTTCTCGTCGTCCTCGACCGTCGCATAGGCGCAGCGGTTCACGCCCAGGTGTTGTCCGAGCGCCCTGGCGGCCGTCAAGGTGATCTCCTCCGCATCAGTCAGCGGTCGAAGCGTGTCGTCGAGGTCGAGGAGGAACCGATCGCGCGCTTCGAGGCGCTTACGCTCCGTGATGTCGCGCGCCATCTTCGACGCGCCCACGATCCGGCCTTCGTGGTCCCGTATCGG
>JANOJK010000556.1:0-1554 GCA_031408165.1 Acidobacteriota bacterium
CGGCGATTGCGCTGGCGACCATCGCCGGATCGATGCGGCGCAAGGGGCTCCTTCGCGGTGTGCTCGACACGGGCCTGAACGCGGTCCCGTTCCTTGGCGCAGCCAAGAACATCGCTGAGTCCGTCCGTGGCCGGGACTTCATTGCGGACCGCCGCCAATCATACGCAGCGCTGCCCACCCCGCAGGCGCGCCGCCTGCCTTCTCGCGCGCGCTGACGGTCGCGGCGCGCCACGCGTCGCCGACCACGACACCCTTCGCGAGGTCCGCGTGCAGCGCCGAGAGAAACCCGTCCGGCATGAAGCCATCGCCCGGCCAGCGCCCGACGACGAGCGTCGAGACGTGCGCCGCCGCCGCCGCCCATGCGAAGGCGTCCATGGCGCCGCCGATGCCCGCGGCGCCCAAGGTCGACGCGTCCGGAATCACCAGGACCCGCGCGCGCCCGGTGAGGTTGAACCACTCACGCGCTTCCCATCGGCCATCGTTCTCGGGCGGATCAACATCAACATTGGTGACATCCACGCTGCGGGTCGGCCCACCGGAAGGCGTGAGGCGTCGTGGATGGACACGTCCGGCGACGACCTCGCCATCCCCATCGGCCCGCTGAATGATGGTCTCCACGCCGGCCAGCAGCAGCGACGAAAACAGCGGCGTCGGTCCGCTCATCTGGAGCGGCGCTGTCAGGTGCAGGACGTCCGACGTCTCCAGCAGCGTGCGCACCGCGGCCTCGGTCGCGTCCCCGGCGGTCCGCACCGTCGCCCGGTCGCCGTAGATCCGCGCGACCTCGAGGGCGGCGGCGATCGACGCCTGCGGGTCGGGTTCCTTCCAGCCTTGCGGCGTCAGCGCCACCTGCGCGCGAATCCCCGCCGGAATCGCGGGCGCGCCGGCGATCCCCGCGAGGACGCGATCGGGAGGCGGGCCGCCCGCGATGCGCCGTTGCAGGGCGAGCGTCGCCATTGACGTGGCATACGTGACCCGCGCGTTGGACGAGAGATCGGCGTCCCCTGCGGGAAGCGCCTCGAACGGTACCTTCCACAGGAGGTCATCGGGCACAATCACGATGCGATCGCGATCGCGCAGGCGCGCCGCAATCGGTTCGACGAGACTGGCGGCGATGAGGGCCGACCGCTTCCGCCACTCGACGGGATCCTTCAGCGCCGCTCCCTGCAGCGCGTCCGCCAGTTTCTCCGCGAACTCGCGCCGCTTGAAAGGAACCAGCGTCGCGGCCACATCGGGCGCCGTCTCGCCCGGCGCGGCCGTCACGATCAGCAACTCGTCGTCGGTCACCAGATATTCGACGAGCAGCCCCTGTTCGCCGCCTGGTGGAGTTTGCCTGGCCAGCGCGACGGAGGACAGGCCCCGCCACATCTGGAGGTCCGGCAGTCGCGCATAGAGCCGGGTCTGCTGATCCGCGCGCTTCGTGTCGAGCGCCGCAAGCTGTTGCTCGAGACGCGTCAGGCGCGCGCCGTCCGGACGGGGGGCGGACCGCTCCGCCCCGAGTTGCGCGCGGGTCGAGATGATCTCGCGGACGATGCCCTGTTCCTCGGCGCGTTCGTC
>JANOJK010000626.1:0-10339 GCA_031408165.1 Acidobacteriota bacterium
CCGGTTCACGGCGGCGTAGTTGAGTTGCTGCGTGATCGCCTCGGTCGTCGTCACGCGCCCCTGGAGGGCCCACGACCAGCCGTCCATGCTGCCGTCTCCCGGAGCCATGAAGTTGTCGAGCGTCACGAACTCGGTCGCCAGGCGGTGGCTGTTCGGCGTGAGTGCCGCGCCGAACTGCGCCAGCGCCGGATCCGCCTTTGCGCCATTGGTCAGGTCTCCCAGCACCTGATCGAACGTGCGGTTTTCCTTGATCACGTAGATGACGTGCTTGATGCGCCGGCGCAGGAACTCCATCACCTGCCGATCGCGCTCGGCGCTCTCGCGTCCGTAGAAGTTATTGCTCGCGACCTGCGCGGTGAGCGTGCGAAGCGCGGCGCCGTCGGGCACAGGGGCACTCACGACCGAGGCGCGCTCGAGCTGGAACTGGTACTGATTTGCCGCGCGTGCGCCGGCCGCGGCGGCGGCGTTGCCTCCGGGATACGTCCGGGAGGTCATGGCGCCCGTACTGCCCGACAACCGGCGCGGGTTCGGACCGGTCACGCTCTTGCCGCTCACGATGTACATCCACGAGCCGTCGGCACTCAACGTGACGTCGTGGGGCTCGTACGCGGTCGGAATCAGCCCGCTGACGCGGTGCGCGCTGGCGCCCGTCAGTGGCACGACGGCAATCGCGTTGGCGCCGCTGTTCACCGCATACAGGGTCCGGCCGTCCGGTGAGATCGTCACCGCGGATGTCGCCGCCCCGGTGTATCGCCGGCGCGGCAGCATCCCCGATGGTCCACGCGCGTCGATCGATGTCACGACCCGGTTGCGAGCTGTGTCGATGACGCTCACGCGATCGGCGTTGTCCTGAGCGACGTAGAGTCTGGATTCTGTGCCATCGAGCGTCATGCCCAGCGCGTTGCCTTCGACGGCAATCCTCCTGATCAGCCGACCCGCCGTCGGCGCGGATACGTCAACCGCCACGATTTCGCGATCGCGATCCGATGACACGTAGGCGACGCCATTGCCCTTCATCACCACGGCGAACGGAAACGTCCCTCCCGGCAGGCCGGCCCGTCCTTCGTTGGCCGCGAGGTATGGACGCAGGTCGTGCTCGTAACGGACGCGACGCGACGGCGTGTCGATGACACTGATCGAATCGTTGTAGTTGTTGGCGACGACGAGCGTCTTGCCATCGGCGGAGACATCGAGGCCGGCGGCGTTGGGCTGAACGCGAATCCCCAGACCCGTCTGCCGCGCATTGCCGGTGGCGCCCGGCGGGTAGTGCCCCAGCGGAATCGATCCCGCGCTGCTGAAACGGCTGCCGCCCCGCGTATAGACGTACACGGCGTCGTCACTCCCCCCCGTGGCATAGAGCGTTCCGCCGTCTGGCGAAAACACGAGTCCGACGTGCGCGTTGGTCTGCTTCAGGACCTGCAACAGCACAGGGGATCGTTGGTTCTCTCCCTTGACGTCGTAGAGGAATACGTACTGTGTCGAGTTCGGCACGTCCACGGTACCGTCCGCCTTGTAGAGCGAATTGTGACCGGCGGTGATGACCGCCAGCGTGGTGCCGTCCGGACTGAGCGTCGAGCGAACGGCTTGCCCGGCGACGAAATCGGGGTAGTCGGCCAGCCCGGGGTTGAGATACAGCTGGACGGCGTTCTGAACAGCGACCGGCGTGATCGCGTGGCCGCTGGGCAGCAGGGCACCCTGCTGGCGGGGCTCCCGCCAGCGGTCCTGGAGCGTCGCGCGGACCGACACCGTCAACAACACCGCTGCGATGACGACGCCGGCTTTCAAGACGTACCCGATCGATTGCCTGGTCATGGTGATTCTGTCCGCTCGCTATGTCGTGTCGAAGCATCCTTCGAACACATACAAAAGGTTCCTGACGTCGCGTCCGTCCTTGGTCGTCAACACCGGCTTCGCCAGGCTCTCCCCCTCGACGGTCGCCGTATAGCAGCCGTCGGTCATCACGAAGAGATCGTAGACATCGCGAAACGGGCGTTGGCCCGGGCCGCGCCATTGAATGGTGCAGATCCAGTCGCCGCTGCCCGAATGAGTGGAGGCGGCACCTGGTGCACCCACTTTCCGGCAGCTCGCGCCGGGGGCGAACTCCGCCGGTGACATGGCCGGCAGCCCCATCGTCGGCACCTGGAGGTGCAAGAGATTGGCGAAGGTCGGCGCGATGGCGCGCTCGATACGCTGCGCCGTGATCGGGCTGCTGCCGCATCCGGTGAGGATGACCATCGCCGCCCCGGCGGACACTGCCATCAGGGGTCGCACGTCATCCTCCGATCTCCCGCCGGCGAAGCGTGCGGTAAGCCAGCAACAGAGCGGCGCCGGCGTAGACGGCACTCACGAGCATCGCATCGAACAGCGGACCGAAGAAGGGGGGATCCGCGAGCAGGCCGTGCCACGCGCCGAACGCCGAGGTGATGAGCAGCCGGCGCGGGAGCTCCGGGCCGTCGATGAGGGCGAGCAGCTGCATGCCGAGCGCCGCGATCACCGGCAGCGCGACACCGGCCGCGCTGTTGCGGGTGAGGATCGACACCGCCATCGCGACCGCCGTCAGCGCCAGAACGGGCGGCACGACTGAAAGCCACGCCAGCCCGATCCGCGCCGACGCCTCCGGCGCCGACAGCAGCACCCCCGACAATCCGATGATCGGCTGCGCACCGACCACGACAATGCCCGCAGCGACGCTACCGAGCGCCAGCACGATTACGGCCGCGAGCGATACGCCGGCCGCGGCGACGAGTTTGCCCGTGAAGATCTCCAGGCGCGTCCGGGACCGGGTCAGGATGGTTTTCCACGTACCGTAGCGGTCTTCCGCCGAGAACACATCGCCGCCCGCGATGCTGCTGACCACCGGCAGACCCCACAGGGCGGCGAAGCCCAGGATCACGAGCGAAACCGCCAGCCCCGAGTCCTTGACGGCGCGGCCGAACAGCGTATCGGCAGGCAGGCTGCTCTGGATCAGGACGACCACAGCGAACCCGAATGGAGCGACAAGGCAGACTGCGAACAGGAGCTGCACCTTGCGTTGCGCGAACAGCTTCGAGCACTCGACGCCGGCGACGGCCGCGACATGGCGCAGAGTCATGGACTCACCAGTGTCAGATCGTTCACGCTGTTGGCTGCCGGCCGCGCCGGCGGCGTCGCCGAAGCGGCGCCAGTCAGTTCGAGGAGCAGGGACTCGAGGGAGCGTGCGCGGCGCTCGAGCTGGCGGACCGCGACACCGCCGCAGCCGAGGGCGATGACATACCTGTCGAGTGCCTCGTCATCAGCGCACACCAGGAGCGAATCGTCCTTCCCCGGTGCGACGCGCACGTCGGCGGCACGTGCCGCCATCCGCCGCGCACGCGCGTCGTCGCTCGTGCGCAGGATGTAAGCGTCGTCCGGGGCGATGGTCCGCAGCTCGTCGAGCGTGCCGGAGAAGATCACCCGTCCTCGATCGAGGACCGAGATCGTGCTGCAGACCTGCTCCACGGTGTCGAGGTCATGGCTGCTGAACACGACGGCTGCGCCGTCGCCGGCGAGTTGCTGCACCATCTCGCGGACATCACGTGCACCGGCCGCATCGATCGCGCTGGTCGGCTCGTCGAGCAGGAGCAGGCGCGGGCGGCGCAACAAGGCCGAGGCGAGCCCGAGGCGCTGCCGCATCCCGGCGGAATAGCCTCCCACCGCGGTTTCCGCGTACGACCGGAGTCCGGTCCGCTCCAGTACGGCATTCACCCGCTGTGTGCGATTGCGGCGGCCCTGCCCATCCAACCGATCGAGCAGCGCCAGGTTGGCGCGTCCCGATAGATATGGATAGAACGCGGGCGTTTCGACGAAGCCCGCGACGGCGTCGGGCAACGCCCGGCCGGCGTCCAGTTCGGCGCCCAGCAGCCGTATGGTTCCGGCATCGGGCTGGACGAGCCCGAGGAGGACCCGCAGCAGCGTGGTTTTGCCAGCGCCATTCGGGCCCAGCAAGCCGTGTACGTCCCCGGCCCGGGCCGTCAGGTCAACGCCCGTCAGCGCCTCCACGCTGTGATAGCGCTTGCTGATGCCACGCGCTTCGAGCGAGCAGTCGAGCATGTGCAGGCATCCTATCCTGAGTCTGACGCTGGTGATTCGCCGCGGCGAGTGGCCGGTCTTCCTATAGAATCAGATCCGATCACCAATGTATCTGCAAGAGACGCGGCAGTCGCGCTTGGCAAGGGTATGTGCCGCGCTGCTTCTTGGTCTCTTGCTGTCCTCGTGCGGCGGAGATCCCGCTCCCCCTTCGACCCCGACCCCTACGCCTGCCACCCCGACCAGCCCAGCGCCCGTCACGAAGGAGCTGGCGATCACCGGCATCCCCGCCGCGCTCCAGATCGGCCAAACGGCGCAGCTCAGGGCCATCGCGCGAGCAGACGATGGGGGGTACGTCGAGGTGACGGCACAGGCCAGATGGGCCAGCTCGAACGAGGCAGTCTGTCAGGTCTCCGCAGCGGGGGTCGCGGAGTCGCGGTCGGGTGGGACCGCCACGATCACAGCCTCGTATGCGGGGGTCACGGGATCGGGGTCGCTTTCCTGCGGATACGTCATTACCGCGACCGTGCACGAAAACGCGCCGACGGAGGGAACTCGCCTGCAGGAGGTGTCTGTCGAGGCGGACGGCGGTCCATTCTCCGGGCGGACGTTCACGACCGACGCCCAGGGACGGGTGTCGCTGCCAGTGGTCGGACAGGCCGGGTTCGCGTTGTACTTCAAGAAACACGGATATGACGACCTCCGGATGGAGATTTTCGAGCTGCCGCGCCAGCTGACGCTCGACGTGGCGCTCATGCCGGTGCCTGACGTGCGGATGGAATGGGGTGGCGCCTGCGACGGCAAAGAGGTTCTCGAGCTGTTCAAGACGCGCCGCGAAGGGCGCATCCGAATCTCGGCGACGGCAGTGGGGCTGCAGTCGTGGCAGCTCGTCTGCCCCCAAGTGTGGCCACTGACCGCCCCCTCAGCAGTCATTTACGCCTGCGCCGGCGGCCAGTCCGCTACAACTGAGGTGACCGAGAGGGTCGTGCGCCCGGGCGAGTACAGAACGGTCCTCAGTCGTCCTTCCTCGTGCCCGGCGGGTGCGACGTGGAACGCGGTCATCGAGCGTCCACGGTAATGCGGAGGCTGGCAGCAGTGACGCGATTCCCCATCGCAGGGTTCACCCTCTGTGTGCTCGCCGCCCCCTCCTGTGGCGGCAGCAGCAGTCCCGCGGCGCCCGCAGCCGTTGCACGCTCGGTCCAGACCGTGACGATCTCGGGCCTCCCGTCCGAGCTCACGGTCGGCACCGTCGTCCCGCTTCGCGCGCTCGCCACCTATACGGACAGGCTGAGCGAGGATGTGACGTCAGCGGCCCGATGGTCGTCCAGATCGTTGACGTGCGTCGTCACGACGGCAGGCGTGGTGACGGCGCTGGAGGTGGGCAGCTGCTCCGTCTCGGCCGCCTATGGCGGAGCCTCCGGCGATGCGAACGTCAGCGTCGCGCCATCCCGCACCTTCACCATCAGCGGGGTCGTGCGCGAGAAATACGTCGTGCGCGAGCCGGCCATCGCGCTGGCGACCGTGACGCTGACCACCGGTGCTCAGGCCGGCCGGCGTGTCACCGCGGATGCGCTGGGCCGGTATGTCTTCGAAGGCGTTCCGATCGAGCCCGTCCGGGTGCGCGCGGACGCCACCGGATTCGAGCCTGCGACCGAGGAAGCCAGCGCCGAGCGGCCGACGTTCGACTTCTTCCTGGTTCCCCCCACCGAGTCAATCAGGTGGAACAGTACGACCGACGTTCCAGGCGTCATCCCGTTTCGCGTGACGCATCGTGGTCCCGCCAACCTCACGGTGTGGTCGGAGGTCTCCGAATGCGGTACCTACGAGACGTTCGGTGCCTATGTCATGCGGCCGGCGGGTCCGCAGGAATTCTTGGTCGCCGTCTTCCCGTGCCGCCCGGGAGTGGAGGACACGAGAACGGTAGTTCTGGACCCCGGGGAGTACCGCCTGACCGCCTTCATGATGTTCCAGGACTCCCGCCCGCGGAAGGCACGCATCGAATTGACCTACCCCAAGTAGAACCTCCCGCCCGCTTCGAGGACGTCGCGGCCGAACAGCTGCGAGGCGGCGTACGACGGCGACATTTTCAGACCTTTTCCACGTCCTTGGGTACGCCTCCCCTTGCCGCACGCGCACGCGCCGGACATTGCCTTCGCGGACGATCTCTTTGAGCTTGTCGAGCACGGTGCCACCCTCGACCTTGACGGATTCCCAGCAGGTCTTGTCGGTCTGACACGCTCCTTCCAGAATCTTTACGAGAGTAGCGGGCCGAAAGTGCGTACAGGACCGGCCACCGAGGAGGCGCGGGTGTCTAATCGGAAGGAACGGCTACCGCAGCAAGTCGAAGGTCCGGGAGAACTTCAGGATGAACGAGCGGTCGGTGCGCTCGGGACGCACGAACAGGTCGTCGAGCGCGCGCGTGTCGGAGTAGACGACAAACAACCCCGTATTACCGGACCGCAGCCAGCCGAGCCGGAAATTGGCCGACCACAGGTCCGCGCGGTCGTTGTACTGCACCAGCCCCTGGACGAACGCGTGGGTGGTGAAGGCGTAGGACAGCCGCACGCGCAGGAGGTTGGTCGTGAAGTCGCCCCACGGCAACGTGATGTCGTTACGCTGGTACGCCACCTCCGTCGTCAGGGCGTCGCCGGCCCGCATGCGCAGGGTCGGGTTGAACTGGACCCGGCGGCCGCCGAAGTAGCCACCGATGATCGTTCGCAGCTCCACGCTCGCGGGGGCGCCCTGGTTCGTCATGAACACGAGCTGCGCTTCCTCGTGTGTGTAGGAGCCCGGCGGGACGAAGATGTTCGGATAGATCTCGAACGGGGTACGCACCCCTTCCTCGGTCAGGTTGAGACCCGTGTGAATCTCCGAGCTGTTCCTGAACTGCCAGTGGTTGTCGATGTGCCAGAACGAGCTCTCGAGGAACCCGTCGAACCCCACGAATGCGCGGAATGTGCTGTGCGGCCGCAGCTCCTGGAGCCTCGAACCGGCCGGGCGCCAGCGCGTGAGAAAGCGAACGTCGGGCTTGCGGTAGCCGCGCCGGCTGAGGAAGCCGACCTCCGGATTGAAGCGGGTGCCGATCTCCTGATACCCGAGCTCCAGATCGAATCGCGGCACGCTCGTCCGCGAGCGCACGTTGAACGCATGATCGCCGCTGCGCACGCCCGGCGTTTGCGTCTTCGCCACGAAGCTCGACAGCACGGTGGACTGCCCGACCGCCGCCTTGCCGTCGAGCGCGAAGGTCCGGTTGTAGTCGCCGGCGCGCGCGAGCCCGCCCGTCCCCTCACGGTTCACGAACAGCGCGCCGATGGACGACCGGTTCGGCAAGTCACGGCTGACGCGGGCCACGGAGAAGTTGTTGGCGGCAATCCGGTCCTGCACCCGGCGGGTCTGCATGTTCAGGAGGCCGACGTTGAACTTGCCCGCTTTACCCGATACGCGCGCGCCGCCCGCGATCGGGATCGCCGCGTTGTTGGAACCAATGCCGATCTGCCGGCTGAAGAAGAGATCGACCTCGCCAGGGTTGCCGACCGAGAAGAACCCCGCGTTCTCGAGAAAGAAGGGGCGTTTCTCCGGGAAGAAGAGGTTGAACCGATCGAGATTGACCTGCTGGTCGTCCACTTCGACCTGCGCGAAGTCGGTGTTCACGGTGCCGTCGAGCGTCAGGCTGGGCGTGAGGTTGTACTTCACATCGCCGCCGGCCTGGCCGAGGAGGACCGCATCGACCGGACGCGGCCCGGACTGCTTCACGTTGCCGAGCACGTACGGCGTCGCCTTCAAGTTCCTGAGGACCGGGGTCCGGATGCCGAGGAGCGATCCGGCGAGCGACAGCCGATACAGGTCGTACTGGCGTGAAATCGGCGCCCAATACGATTGCTCGTTGCGCCGCCGGATGTTCCGTTGGAAGTTGACGCCCCATGTCTGATTGACGCCGCCGGGATAGCGCAAGGTCCGGAACGGAATCGCGAGCTCCGCGCTCCAGCCGATGTCGCTGATGTGCGTGCGCACCTCCCAGCCGCCGTCCCAGTTCAGGTTGAAGCCGCCCCCCGATCCCGCCTGCTGCCTCTGTCCGGCGCCGAGCCCGCCGCCTCCCTGTCCTTCGTTGGTGACCTGGCCGTCGTACTCGATGCCGGCGGGATTGGTGCCGAAGACGAAGCCATTCAGGCGATCGCGGTAGGTGTCGAAGATGACCTGGATGCTGTCGGTCTGATCGAGCGGGGCGTCGCGCCCCGCGTCCGACACGGTGATCGACTTGGGATCGCGATCGAAGCAGACGACGCCGACGTACAGGGTGTCGGCGGTGTAGACGAGGCGCACCTCGGTGCGCTCGGAAGCGGGCTGCCCTTCTTCGGGCTGCTCCTGCCGGAATCCGCTCGCCGGGACCGCGGCCTGCCAGACCGGGTCGGCGAGCACTTCGCCGTCGAGTGCGGGCGCGCGCTCCACCGGCAGTGCGGTCACTGAAGGCCTGGCCGCCGGCGCCGGCGGACTGCCCCCCGTCCCCTGCTGCGCGGTCGCGGCGCTCCCCGCGAAGAACCAGACAGCTGCGACGGCTGCGACAATCCTCATTGCGAGGATCGTACAACACTCTTCAAAAATACATCTTCAGCGCCACCTGCACGAAGCGCGGCGTGTACGGCGATCGCGCCGGGGAAGCCGCATCACAAACCGCCGTGGGCAGCCTCCGGTCATACATCGCCGCGACGTCCTCTCGAGGTCATGCTAACCGCGAGTCGCCGGGAGATCGACGCGTGAGCCGCCCGTCGATGTCGGTGATGACCTTACTGGTGGCCCTCCTCCTTCCGTCACAGACTGAGGGCACGACACCATCACCATCGATGAAGGTGGACGGCCGCCACTCGAGGGTTTATGAGATAGGTTAACGTCAGCGTGCAACAGATCCCAGGCCACGAAGTCGTCGGCACACGGGTCGGCCACCTGCCGACCGACGAACTGATCCAGCTCTGGGCGGCGGCCACCTCCGGCATCGTCAAGTACGGGTTCGCGATTGAGTACCGGGATCTCGAGAGACGTTCTTCTTCCGCGCGCGGCTGTAGGCCGTGATCGCCGCGATCACGTGGCAAATCCATCCAAGCATGCCGCCCGAGCCAATCCACAGCCCCGGCGTGACAATCAGCCAGAAGATCCCGCGCAGGAAGTCGCCGTTGTAGAACTGCCCGAGGCCGGGAATGAGCGCGCTGATCACGGCCGCAAGGCCCGGGTTCTTCAGTTCAGCCATCGTCCGCCTCTCATTTCCTCGCGAACGCAAGGAACGAAGATTCGCTGGAATCGCATACCACCACCCTCCTTCGAGCGGCGACATCCTATCAGCCGTATGCCGAAGCGCTGGATGTAGCCGGGCTTCTGCAGAGACTGGCGGGATCTCGATGCTGTCGATCACCGGCGCCATGGGCCTGGGCCCGAACGGAAGCGTTGAGAGCTTTGAAGACAAGGTCCAGCGGACCTTGCAGAAACTCGCCTTGCTGACGAATTCGGCGCTGCTGGAAGTCGGAAAGTCAGGCCGACGGACCGGTTCTGCCGTCTGATTGCGTATGCCGGCGGCCGTCCTCCTCACGCTCCTGCTGGCGCAGGCCGCGCCTCACGATGCGGGCGAAGCCGCGCAGGTCGAGCGGATCCGCAAGGCCTTGACCGAGGCTCCCGCGATCACGGTTCCGCCCGTGGCACGCGGCGAAGGCCCGGTCTTCCGGGTGACCATACAGGGGCAGAAACCTGTCGAGCCGCTGTGGAACAAGTGGTCGGCCGTCCCGTCGAATATTCGTCCGTGGTTCCGGTCCTACCACCACGAGTTCCTCGAGCAGGTGACGAAGGAGGAGTTTCGAGGGGCCACGTTGTACCCCTCCGGGATTGACGTCGTGCAGGTCATCCAATTCCTGGCCAAGCACATCAAGGCCGCCAACCGGGACAGGCAGAACGCGAACGCGAAGGAGGAGGTCCGGCGGGCACTGGAAGAACTTCTCGCCTGCCGTGCCAACCCCGATCGACCCGGCTGCTGATCGCCGATGCGGCGCGGCTTCTCGGCGTGCATCCGGATCTTCAGCCGTGCATTCGGAGCCTGCGGCTTGCGCGGGCGTTGATCCCTCGGCCTCTGTATAGTGTTCCTCCATGCCTTATCCCGTTTCAGTCAGTCTGGAGCCGTCGCTCACGAATCGGAACAGGTTGACGACGGCGTTTCGGCTGATTCTGGCGATCCCGCATCTGATTCTGGTTGGCGGGATCGGTTTCGGCGTGGCCTCGAGTGGCAACAGCCAGACGACGTTCGGCAGCGAGAGTGGCT
>JANOJK010000631.1:0-8578 GCA_031408165.1 Acidobacteriota bacterium
CTCAGAGCAGGCCGCGCACCCACCCGCCGTCGACGGGCAGCGTCACGCCGGTGACGAACGACGCGCGGGGTGAGGCCAGGAAGCTGACGACCTCGCCGAACTCCTCCGGCGTCCCCATCCGTCCCATCGGAATTTGATCGACGATCCGCCGATCCGCCTGCTCGTGCGTGATCCCCTCGCGCGCTGCCGCCGCGTTGGCAAGGTCCACGACCCGCTCCGTGCGCGTGTAGCCAGGGGCGACGCAGTTCACCAGGATGTTCTCCGGCGCGAGCTCCACCGACAGCGTCTTGGCGAGCCCGGTCACTGCCGATCGCAGTGCATTCGACAGCACGAGCCCCGCGATCGGCTGCTTGACCGAGATGGAGGTGATGTTGATGATCCGCCCGCCGCCGCGCGCCTGCATATGGGGAATCGCGCCGCGGCACAGACGGACGACGCTCAGGAGGAGCGAGTCGACGGCCTCGAGCCACATGCGTTCGTCGATCGACATGAAGGAGCCCGACGGAGGGCCGCCGGTGTTGGTGACGAGGATGTCGAGCCCGCCGAACGTGGCGACGGTCGTCTCGATGACGCGGGTGACATCGTCTGCCCGCCGCAGATCCGCCTCCATCGGCAGCACCTCCGCGCCGGCGGACGTCAGGGCGGCCGCGGTCGCCGCGAGGGCCTCGCCGCCGCGGGCGCAGATCGCCACGCGGACGCCGTCACGCGCGAGCGCTTCGGCGGAGGCGCGGCCCAGGCCTTTGCTCGCCGCGCAGACGAGGGCGACGCGAGACAGGCCCGGCTTGCCGCTCTCGCTCATACTCCGCCGGGCCGCCGTGGCCTTGGCGGAGGTGGGATGGTCGGGCCTGCGGGGGGCATGTTACTTCCGGTGGAAATACGCGTCGGTGTGATCGAGCCAGTCCTGGCGGATCGGCGCGAAGACGTCGAGCTCGAAGGTATCGTCGAGCGCCTCGGCCTGGTGCTCGACCCAGGACGGGATGTGCAGGACCTCCCCCTCGCGGACGGTGATCTCCTCGCCGGCGATGAGGAACTTCAGCGCCCCCTGCAGGACGTAGGTCATCTGCTCGCTCTCGTGGTTGTGCATGGGGACGAGCGCCCCCTTCTTCAGGTAAATCTGGGTCAGCATCTCGCGCTCCCCGGTGACGATCTTGCGCGAGATCATCTCGGTCACCTTCTCGAGCGCGAGCTCGTCCCAGCGATACAGACTGACGGCGTGGGGTTGACTCATGGCTTGTGACTAATTAGCCCCGAGCCGTAGGCCCTTGAGCCGTCCTGGATTATATAATGAGGGCCCATGAAAGGGACCGCGGTCAGCCTCCGCAAACGCTCGTACGAAGGGCTTTCGGCGCAGGATCTGCTCCGCGCGTACCGCAACATGGTGCTGTCGCGAAAGCTGGACGACAAGGAAATCCAGCTCAAGAACCAGAGCCTGATCTTCTTCCAGATCAGCGGCGCGGGACACGAAGGCGTGCTCACGGCCGCCGGGATGGTCCTCAAGCCCGCGTACGACTGGTTCCACCCCTATTACCGCGACCGCGCGCTGTGCCTGATGCTCGGCATGACGCCGCTCGAGATGCTCATGAGCGGCGTCGGCGCGAAGGACGACCCGAACTCCGGCGGCCGCCAGATGCCGTCGCACTGGGGACACCGGCAGCTCAATATCGTCTCCCAGTCGAGCCCCACGGGCACGCAGTGCCTGCACGCGATCGGCACCGCGGAAGCCGGGCGGCTCTACGAGACGGTCACCTCGATCGAGGGGCGTGAATCCCACTACAAGTCCGATGAAGTCACCTACGTCTCCATCGGCGAAGGCACCACGAGCGAAGGGGAGTTCTGGGAGTCCCTCAACTCGGCCTGCACACTCAAGCTGCCGGTCGTCTACCTGATCGAAGACAACGGTTACGCGATTTCGGTCCCGGTGGAGGTACAGACACCCGGCGGCGATGTGTCGAAGCTCGTCGCGTCGTTCCCGGGGCTTTTCGTCCAGAGCATCGACGGCACCGACTTCCTCGCCAGCTACAAGGCGATGGCCGCCGCGGTGGACTACGCACGGTCGCGCAAAGGCCCCTCGTTCGTACACGCGAAGGTGACCCGCCCGTATTCCCACTCGTTGTCGGACGACGAGAAGTTGTACAAGACGGCGGACGAGCGCGCCGCGGAGACCAGGCGCGATCCGATTACGCGGCTCGCGACGCTCCTCGTCCAGGAGGAGATCGCGAGCGAATCCGACCTCAAGGACCTCGTTCGCGAGGTCGAACAGGAGATAACCGCCGCCGCCGACGCGGCCGTGAAGTTCGAGAAGCCCGCCCGCGACACTGCGACCCTCTACGTATTCTCGCCGGATGTCGACCCTGCATCTTCCGCCTTCAGCACCCCGCCGGCGCCCGAAGGGAAGCCGGAGACAATGGTCGCGGCCATCAACCGCACCTTGAAAGAAGAGATGGCGCGCAACCCACGCATCGTCGTCTTCGGCGAAGACGTGGCCGATGCGAGCCGCGAGGGGGCGCTCGAGTCGGTGTCGGGCAAGGGAGGCGTGTTCAAGGTCACGCACGGACTGCAGCGCGCCTTCGGGAGCGCGCGGGTGTTCAACTCGCCGCTGGCGGAAGCCAACATCATCGGCCGCGCCGTCGGCATGGCGATTCGCGGCATCAAGCCGGTTGTCGAGATCCAGTTCTTCGACTACATCTGGCCGGCGATGATGCAGCTGCGCGACGAGATGTCGATGCTGCGGTACCGCTCGAACAACGCCTTCTCGTGCCCGATGGTGGTGCGGACGGCGATCGGCGGCTACCTGCGCGGCGGGGCGCCGTACCACTCGCAGTCCGGCGAGAGCATCTTCGCGCACTGCCCGGGCATCCGGATTGTGTTTCCGTCCAACGCGCAGGACGCGGCAGGCCTGCTCAGAACCGCGATCCGGTGCGACGATCCGGTGCTCTTCCTCGAGCACAAGCATCTCTACCGTCAGACCTACAACAAGGGGGAGAATCCGGGCCGCGAGTACATGATCCCGTTTGGCAAGGCCGCCGTCCGGCGCGAGGGCACCGATGTCGTCGTGCTGACGTGGGGCGCGCTGGTGCAGCGGTCGCTTCTGGCCGCGCAGCAGGCGGAGAAGGACGGCCTCAGCGTGATGGTCGTCGACATGCGGACCATCATGCCGTTTGACTGGGACGCGATCGCCGCGGCCGTGAAGAAGACCAACCGGGTCATCGTCGCGCACGAGGATCAGCTCACGTGCGGCTTCGGCGCCGAGCTGGCCGCGCGCATTGCCGACGAGCTCTTCGAGCACCTCGACGCCCCGGTGCGCCGCGTCGCGGCACTCGACACCCCAGTCGCGTACTACCCCGACCTCGAGGAGTTCATCCTCCCGCAATCGGCGGACGTGCTGAAGGCCATTCAGAACATCGCGCGGTATTAGGCTTTGGGCTTTGGGCGTTAGGCTTTGGGGGATCGCGGCGCTGGCATTCGCGGCCGCGGCCGTGCCTCCTTCCCGCATCGACGTCCTTCGATCCACGGGCGGGCTGCCGGCGCATATTGCGGGCTCGTTCCGCCAGGCGCTCGGGTTCCAGCAGACCGACGCCGGCCAGTACTTCGTGTTCGACCGGCGCGCCCACGCGGTCTTCACGATCGCCGGGGACGCCGCGAAGAAGGTCGTCGAGATCGGGTCCGAGCCGGGCCGGGTGCTGGATCCGACCGCCTTCGATCTCGATCCCTCCGACGGCAGCTTCGTGGTCGCCGACGCGCCGCTCAGGCGGTCGCGCGTCCAGGTCTTCACTGCCGACGGCAGGCGCCTCGCCGGCTTTACGCTGCCCGACCGCGAGCGGCCGCGCCTGATGCTCGACAACGTGGTCTTGAGCGGCATCGGCTCGATCCAGTATTCCGCGGGCCGCCTCCTCATCAACCAACCGGAAAGCGGAGGGCTTGTTTCGGAACTGGAGCTGTACGGCACGCCGCTCCGCACCTTCGGCCAGCTCCGGGCGACCGGCCACGAGGCCGACCGGAACGTCCACCTCGCCCTCAACACGGGGTTGCCGCTGGCCAATCCGACCGGCGGATACTACTTCGTGTTCTCAGCCGGAATCCCGATGTTCCGGAAGTACGACGCCAAGGGCACGCTTCTCTTCGAACGGCATATCGAAGGGCCGGAAGTAGACGAGTACCTGCGGACGATACCGACGCAGTGGCCGCAGCGGACGACCGGGGACGGAGACCTCCTGCCCGTCGTCCCACCCGCCATCAGGACCGCGGGGGTGGACCGGCAGGGGCGCCTCTGGGTCGCACTCGTCTCCCCGGTCACCTACGTGTACGACGGATCCGGCGACAAGGTCCGCACCGTGCAGTTCCGTGGCGCGGGCGTGCTCAGTCCGAACAGCCTGTTCTTTACCAAAGACGGACGCATCCTCGTAACACCTGGATGCTACGAGTTTCGAATCGCTAATCCCTGATCGCTCATCCCGGATCCTCAATCGTGAATCCTGGATCCTCAATCGTGAATCCTAAATCCTCGATCCTGAATCCTGAATCCTGAATCCTCGATCCTCGATCCTCGATGAGCGGTCCCTAAAGCAGCTTCCCTACTGGTCCGAGGTCGAGGTTCAGTTCTTCAGGTGAGATGTCGAACTGTGTCGCCAGCTCTGTGATGGTCTCCTGCAGCTTCATCAGGGCGAGACCGACGGACTCAGTTTCCGCGTCAGTCAACGTCCCGCCTTCCATCCGGCGGATGGCCTGGCGTTCCAGCAGTTGGCGAATCAGCTCCACCAGCGTCAGCACCAGCTTCAGCACCGACCGTCGCACATCGTCCGGGTTCGCATTCCAGCGCGGCGCGCGGGGGGACGCGGCGTCTTCGATCTGCTTCCGAATCGCCTCGATGTCGCGCGCATCAGCGGGCTCGACACGCCGCCGTCTGCCAGCTGCCCTCTGCCGTCCGCCTGCTGCCGTCCGCCTGCTGCCTTCTGCTTTCTGCCTTCTGCCTTTTGCGTCCTGCCTTCTGCCTTTGACCCTCTTCACAGGATCTCCGGCGCAAACGCGAACGGGGGAAAGGGCCCGGTCACGGCGATGGAGGAAGTGGTGTTCCCCAGTGCCGCCGCGGCAGCCGTGTACTCGCGCACGCCGGCCCTCCCGACAAGGTGGTACACGGCTTCGGGCAGTGTCGCGGTGCCGGGCTGATAGCGCTGGCGGACTGCAAGCGGCGCCACCGTGCGGCGCAGGGGGCGGAAGGCGGCGGGGGCGGGCGGGTTGGCCGCCCGGCGCAGGTACTGAGTGCCCGACACGGCGCCGGCGCGCAAGGTGGCGCGCGCTGCGCGCCCCGGTTTGCCCGCCGCTCGCCACGTGAACTGAACGCGATCGCGGACGAGATCGAACGCTTCGGCGATCTCCTCGTCCCGTTCACCGACCGCTTCATCGAGCTCCGACGGTTCCAGCAGCGTGCCGAAGCGAACCGGAAGAATGGCCGGAACCTGTTTCGCGAGGCGCGACACCACGTCCTGGTGCTTCCTCAAGGTACCGAACGCGACCGGGGGTACATCCGCGCGACGTTCGACGACGACGAACGCCCCGGCGAGCTTGCGGAGCGAGAGCGCGCCGCTCAGCCCCGAACCCGCCGCTCCCGTCGGTGCCGCGTCGACGAGCGCGAACACGTACCACGCCATCACCGCGGCCCGCGCGGGGGGAGCACGCGGTCGGCCGCGCACAGAATCGCCGACAACCGCAGGTAGACGAGATCCACATTGGCCAGCGCCAGGATCACCTCCGCGTTCAGCATGACTCCCTTGTTGAGGAGATTGTCGAGGAGATCGAGCAGCGAGGATTCATCCTCGTCGAGGATCCGGCCCACCTGGCGCTTCGGGGCCGCGACCGTCCGTGACACGTTGAGCGCCGGGATGTGGGGGCGGCGCCCGGGCCGCGGCGGCCGTGGTCCCTTCGCGGGCCGCTGCGCGGCCAGCGTCGTGCGGCTGTGCAGCGCGGGGACCGTCGAAGGCTTGGCACCCTTCGGTGGACCCGGCGGATTCATCCTGCTCCGCTTCATGTCCGGACGCTTCACGAGCGGACCTCCGCTCCCACGAAGTTGTAGGCGGGCCACGGCCCTGTGAGCGTGAGCTCCGCCCCGGCGTCCGCGCAGGCCGAGGCCTGCCGGCGGGCTTCCGCCTTGAAGCGCGCGCGCGCGCGGGTCGGCACGAGGAACGCGGCTTCGAGGATAGGAGGATTGGCACCAGGCTCCTGCCGCCGCTCGCGGCGTCTGGCGTCTCTGGCATGCCGCCCCAGGTGCGCGAACGCCGCGTCCGCGGCCGCAATGGCGGCGACGCGCAGGGCGGCGCCGGCGTCACGCGCGTCCTTGCGCGCGGCCAGGAACGCCGCCCCTGATGCCGGGCGGGCCCCCCGGGCCTTTGCGACCGCCGTGGTCGCGCGCGGCGCGCGCGCGATGCGGACCCCCCACTCTTCGCTGCCCGCGATGTGCTTCATGGCGCGCGCGATGGTCGCGCGCTCTTCACCGACCTCCTCGATCGCCTTGTCCAGCGTCGAGAACATCGTGAACAGCTTCGTCGGGACGACCACCACGCCACGCGCGCGGGAGAAGTGCTCGACAACGGCCTCGTGTGCGATTGCGATCTCCGTCACCCAGTCGAACGCCCGCAGGCGTGCCTCGAGGGGTTCCGGGCCGTAGACGTCGAGCGGGACCTCCGCGGTGATCAACCAGAGGGATCCGCCCAGCCGGCGCGCCCCGGGACGCGTGGCTCCGGGAAGCCCGGCGGGCACCCGCGCGAGCGACGGCGCGCGCGGAGCGCGGACGACGCAATAGAGATACGCGGCAATGGGGTGCCTGGACATCAACCGACGGACCGCCACGACCTGCGCCAGTCCCTCAGCTCGGCGGCGCCGTGCGGGGGAGGCACCTGGGCGGGTGCTTCGATCATAACGTAACCCCCCGCAGCGACGGCGGATCGCCGGAGCCGGGCGGTCTCCGCCGACTGCACGCGCCGCGTGGCGCGGCATCGGCGACAGTTGCCGGCGCCCACCGCATTCACGATGACCACGCCGACGCCGAGCCCGAGGCCGCGCAGGGACACCATGAGGCTTTCGGACTCGTCTGCCGGCAGCGCCGCCGCGCGGGTGACGATCACGAACCGGGTTTTCCGCGGATCGGTGAGAATCGCCTGCAGCGCTCGCAGCCGCTTCGAGAGTTGCACCAGCAGCGCGGCCAGCGTTCCCGCCCCGACGATTTCATGGTATTTCAGCAGGATGGACATCAGCGCCTGCGTCCACTCTCGAAGCACCGCCGGCGTCTGCAGGAGCCGCAGCGCATGACCGGTCGGGGCGGTGTCGGTGACGATGACGTCGTGCGCCCCGCGATCATCCTCCAGCGCTTCCGCGATCTCGGCGACGGCGATCACCTCGTCGATGCCGGGAGGCGCGAGATCGATCAGGTCGCGGAACGCGGCCTGTTCGCCTTCCGCCGGACGCGCGATTCGCGCAAACGCCTCGTCGACGGCCGCCACATACTTCCGGCGGAACCGCGCCATCTCGACCGCGGCGTCGATCTCCCGCACCTGGAGTGTCGCCGGTCCGCCGGGGACCGGCCCCGGCTCGTCGCCACAGGAGGCGCCGAAGACGTCGCCCAGCGAGTGCGCGGGATCCGTGGAGACGAGCAGCACCCGCCGGTTCGTCGCGATGTCGAGCGCCGCCGCCGCCGCACACGTCGTCTTGCCGACGCCCCCCTTGCCGCCGAAGAGGAGCCAGCGGGCGGATCCCGGGAGATCGTCCCGCCCGACGGTCTTCCGCCTGAAGGCGGAAGCGACAGGTTGGGTGAGGGAGGCGGCGGGCTCTTGTTTTCTGTCGCTTCCGCCTCGAGGCGGAAGATCCAGCGTCGCCCTCATGCGTCGCACGACGGGAGGCATCGACCTCGGCGCGTGCCACGGTGCCATCCGGGCGCCCGCGCCAGCGAGCGCGGCGACGCCGAGGGGCTCCTCGGGCAACTCGGGGAGCGCGAGCATCTCCAGTCCGGCGAACCGGCGGGCCACCGGGGCCAACGCGCGCGCCTCGAATCGCCGGCGGGCGTCGCACCAGTCGCAGTCGGTATCGCGGCCGGGCGAGGTCCGCGACGCCGGCCTGCCGGGTGACGTCTCGTCTTCGCCGCGGCGCGGCTTGGGCGGCGCAGGCGTAATGCGGTTCACGATCAGCCGCCGCACGGGGATCCCCGCGGCGTCGAGCGACGCCAGCGCGTCGGAGGTTTCCTCGAGCGCCATCGGCTCCGGCAGCGTGACCCAGGACACCTCGCTGGCCGCGGGATCCCGCAGCATCGCCATGAGCTCCGCCCCCTCGCGTTCCAGCTCGGCGATCAGGGCGTCTGAGGCGTCTTCGCCGTACGATCCACGCAGGGCGCTGACGACGGCGCGGTGATGGGACTGGAGATGGTCGAGCAGCCCGGCGACGCGTCCGAGGAGCGAGGGCGCGGCCAGCAGCCGCAGCGTGTGGCCGGTTGGCGCCGTATCGACGACCACGGCCTCGAACCCCCCGTCCGAGCCTGCCTCGCCGAAGCCCCGCGGCGAAGTCGAGGCGCGAAGGCGGGCCATCGAGGCGACCTCGA
>JANOJK010000632.1:0-3778 GCA_031408165.1 Acidobacteriota bacterium
ATTCCCGCCCCGGCGAGGCTGCCACCCGCCGGAACCGGCCCGGTCGTCTTCCAGGTCGTCCCCTGCTTTCAGAAGCAGGGGGGATCGCCCGTGGTGGACGCGCAGACCTACCTCTATTACATCGAGATGAAGAACAACGTCAGCGTCCCCTCCGCGAACCGGTGGGTGCCGTACGACGACAAGTCGGAGCAGACCATCCTCGCCGACTTCAAGCGGCTCTGGGCCACGAACTTCCTCGACGACCTGGCCATCGACATCCAGGACTACAAGTTCTCGAACGGTGTCATCGGCAAGATGGTCGTGTACGACATGGAGGAGCGGCAGCGCGTCAAGATCGTCGACTACATCGGCTCGAAAAAGGTCGAGCAGTCGAAGATCGACGAGGAGCTGAAGAAGAAGGACCTCCGGATCGCGCTCGACTCGTTCATCGACCAGGGGCTGATTCGCAAGGTCGCCGGCGTCGTCCGCGAGATGTACGCGGAGAAGGGCTACGAGTACGCCGAGGTGAAGCCGGAGGTCAAGCCGGTGAGCAGCGGGACCAAGACGGTGAACGTGACCTTCCACATCACTGAAGGCCCGAAGGTGAAGATCCGCGGGGTGGACTTCCAGGGCAACAAGGCGATCGCCGACGGAAGGCTGAACCGGACGATGAAGGAAAACAAGGCCCCGGGCCTGTTCAAGTTCATCACTGGCGCCGGCACCTTCAAAGAAGCCAAGTTCGAGGAGGACGCCGACCTGGTCGTGCAGTACTACCGCGAAAAGGGCTACGTGAAGGCGCAGGTCGGGCAGCCCGAGTTGAAGATCCTGGAAGACTCCAAGGACGGGAAGTCGCGCTACGTGCAGCTCCAGATACCCGTCACCGAGGGGCCGCGTTACAAGATTGGCGAGGTCGGGTTCTCGGGGAACACGGTCGTCAAGACCGAGGGGTTGCGTCCGCTGTTCAAGATCGAGAAGGACGAGTGGTTCAACGAGAAGAAGATCCGCAAGGGCTTCGAGAAGGCGCGCGAAGTGTACGGCAGCGCCGGCTACTTCGAGTTCACTGGCGTCCCCGAATACGCGTTCCCGAACGATCCCAAGGGACAAAACGGCAACGGCGCCCCTGATCCCGCGGCCGACGCCTCGTCGGGCCCTCCGCCGCCTGCCGCCGGCCCCCTCGTCAAGGCCAGCACCGAGCCCGTGGTCGACATCACGATGCGGCTCGAAGAGGGCAAGCAATACTTCATCAACCGCATCATCTTCCTCGGTAACACGACGACGCGCGACAATGTCATCCGCCGGGAGATCCGGCTGTTCGAAGAGGGCGTGTTCAACACCGAGGCGCTGAAGTACAGCGTTCGCCGCCTGAACCAGCTCGGGTACTTCAAGCCCCTCGAGGGGGAGGCGATTGACGTCCAGAAGACGCCGAACGTCGAGGCGAGGGTGGACGTCCGGCTGAAGTTCGAGGAACAGAACCGCAATCAGATCACGTTCGGCGCGGGCGTGTCGCAATACGAGGGATTCTTCGGGCAGCTCGCCTTCCAGACGTCGAACTTCCTGGGGCGCGGCGAGACGTTCAGCGTGTCGGCGCAGCAGGGCAACCGCGCGAAGAACTACCAGGTCGGGTTCACCGAGCCCTTCCTGTTCGACCGGCCGATCACGGCCGGCGTCGACGTGTTCAGCCAGGAGATCCAGTATTTCAACCAGTTCACGCAGGCGTCGACCGGCATGAACACGGTGTGGGGCTTCCCGGCGGGCGCGTTCTCGCGGTTGTTCCTGAGCTACAGCTATCAGAGGGTCCAGGTGAAGGACCTCAATCCGCTGCTGGCGCAGCAGGCGAACATCAGCAACAATCCGTTCCTCGCCGATTCGCTGCTGTCGAACTCGGGGGGCCAGCGCCGCGTCAGCAAGATCGGGCCGAGCTTCCTGTACAACACGATCGACAATCCGATCTTCCCGACCACGGGCCGCAAGCTGTCGCTGTCGATGGACGTGGCCGGCCTGGGGGGCAACAGCAAGTTCTACTCCGGCAAGTCCGAGGCGATCATTTACGCGGTGCACACCCGGAAGACCTCCGTCGGCCTGCGGGCGGCGTTCGAGTTCATCAATCCGTACGGCACCACGAAGCCCCTGCCGATCTTCGAGAAATTGTTCCTCGGCGGCGAGTACAGCATCCGCGGCTTCGACATCCGGAGCGTCGGCCCCAGGGATCTGGGGTCCGGCCTGGTCATCGGCGGCAATAAGAGCATTCTCGTCAACGCGGAGTACCTGATTTCGATCGCCGGGCCCGTGCGGCTCGTGCTGTTTGCCGACGCGGGGCAGGTGCGCGACAACGACGAGAGGTTCGCGTGGAGGGAACCAGTCAAGGTGCTGACCACCGTCAACGGGCTGTCGCCGGCGGACGCGGCGACGTCGCTCTACGGCGTCGGCGGGTTCAACAGCCAGCTCGTACAGCGCACCGATATCATCGGCCAGACGCCCGCGTTCAAGACGTCGGCGGGGGCCGAGATCCGGTTCTTCATGCCGGTCCTGAACGTGCCGTTCCGGCTGATTTTCGCGATGAATCCGTCGCGCGGCAACGTCCTGGACAATAATCTCCAACCGGAAAAGCGCTTCAAGTTCCGTTTCGCGGTAGGGACGACGTTCTAAACACGACGAAAGGGCATTATTCGATGAGAGTTTTGAAGTCTTCGATCCTTGCGGCGGTTGTGACCGCGGCGCTCGCCGCTCCTTTGTCTGCGCAGACCGCGCCGCCGCCGGCGGCGCCGAAGCCGCCGCCAGCAGCGGCGAAGCCGCAGACACCGCCCGCCACGACCCCGCCCGCCACGGCCCCGGCCGCGGCGCAGCCGGCCGCGCCCAAGCCCCAACCGCCTGTGCCGTTCCCGGCGGACGCGAAGATCGCGTTCATCGACGTCAACCAGGTCGCGGGGACCTCGTCGGCCGGCAAGGATGCGTCGCAGAGGTTGACCGCCCTCAACAACAAGAAGCTCGCCGAGCTGAACGACAAGAACAAGCAGCTCCAGGCGCTCACGACCAAGCGCGACACCAGCGGCGCGGTGCTCAACGACTCCGCGCGCGCGACTCTCGACCGCGACATCGAGAAGCTCCAGCGCGACATCCAGTTCGCGCAGAGCAACGCCCAAGCGGAGATTCAGGACCTCACCAACGAGCTGCAGGGCGAGTTCCAGAAGCGGCTGATTCCGATCATCGAGGAAGTCGCAAAGGAGAAGGGCCTCCACGCCGTCTTCAGCATCGCCGACTCGGGCGCCGCCTACGTGCACCCGGGCCTGAACATCTCCGAGGAAGTCGTCAAGCGCCTCGACGCGGCCGCCGCAAAAAAGTAGATCGCGGTATTTGGGAATCGGGTAATCGGGTAATCGGGTAGTTTTCAATTACCGGATTACCCGATTGCAAAATTACCCGATTTGATAAACTCGCCACTGGTGTCCATCAACATCCCGCAGGCGATCGACTGCCTCTGCTATCGCTATCCCTCACCGCTGGTCGACGCCATCACCGAGCACGAGCCCGGCCGGCGGATCAAGGCCGTCAAGAACGTCACCGTCAACGAGGATTTCTTCCAGGGGCACTTTCCCGGCGCACCCGTGATGCCCGGCGTCCTGATGATCGAGACGCTGGCCCAGGTGGCGACAATCCTGCTGACCTACGGGCCCGGCAGCGCGCCGGTCGGGCGCGCCTGGCTGCGCGGCGTGGACAACGCGAAGTTCCGCTTGCAGGTGGTGCCGGGCGACCGGCTGACGCTCGAGGTCACGGCCGGGCCGCGGCGACTCACCCTCGCGCG
>JANOJK010000688.1:0-2427 GCA_031408165.1 Acidobacteriota bacterium
GTCGTGGCGGCTGTCGAGCGTCTTTCGGACCGAGGTCACCTCTTCCAGGTACCCAGCGAGGGCATCCTCGACGATGTCTTCGGGGGCACGTCCGCTGGTCGTCGCAAGATCGTTCAGTCTTTTTGCCGTTTCAGCCGTGACGTGCACTTCCATGCGGCTACTTTACGGCTTTCGGCCACGACCGGCAAGCTCACGCGAATGCCATCCCTCTTCAACGCTCTGAATCGATACAGGGATTCTTGCGGGCATTACTTGCGTCGGCTGGACCTTCGGAAGGTTGCCCGGCTGTTCCGGCGCGGTCGAACGTGTGCAGGAAGATCCTTGCGAACTGGACGCGCCGCTGCGGCTGATCATAGACGACACCCCACTTGAGACGGCCGTGCGTAGAACGACGGTGTTCAGTGCGGCGAGCGCGGACGAGCCATGCAGTGACACGGAAAAGACCAGGTTCGATTCGACGGTGGCGAAGGCGCATGGTGAGGGTCGAATGGATATCGGCAAGAACCCGGTCGGCGGCATCGACGTTGTCTCTCGCGATGTACTCCCAGATTTCGTCGAGATCGGCGACCGCATCCGGATGGAAGGCGTAACCGCTCATCCGCCCGATCGTCGGCGCTCGCCCTTGTCGCGCAGCTTCCTGAAGGCCTCCTCGCCATCGATCGGTTCCACCTGACCGCTCTTGAGATCGTCGTAGCGGCTGTCAAGCGTCTTCCGGACCGAGGTCACCTCTTCCAGGTACCCAGCGAGGGCATTCTCGACGATGTCTTCGGGGGCACGTCCGCTGGTCGCGGCGAGATCGTTCAGTTTCTTGGCCGTTTCGGGCGTGACGCTCACTACCATGCGGTTACTGTACGGCTTTCGGCCACGACCGGCAAGCACTCAGGCGGCCAGTCGAACCGCGTCGATCTGCTTGAGCCAGGCGACCGATCTGGTTCCAACTGCCAGGCATTGGGGACGCCACTTTTGTGGGACGAATCCCGTTTCCCGATCGAGGTTCGACACGCTGCGGCGGACTGTCCGATTGTCACGATATTGCGATCGCCGTTGATTGCGACATCCACTCGCAAATGCCCGTCCTGTCAGAGCCCTCGACTCACCTGGCGCCCATGTCGCGGCGCACCCGACCGTTACCGCGCACTCGATATACGGATCGCCGGTGCACAAGCCCGCGGTTTAGTGAGGGGACGGTTGGGATATAGGATGGTCGGACACCAGGTGGAGGGTTTCTGCATGACTCGCGCTAACGACGAGCCCAGGTCGGTTCGAGTTTGTGTCGCGTCAATCGCGCTGGGTATTGCGCTCGCGTCTCTTGGTGCCTCCGCGGACCGCCGTTCGGCACAAGACCAGAAGGCGTCCGGCGGCACAGTGCATTCCTCCAAGCGGATGGCCGACGGCAAACAATGGACGACAGACAATCTGAGCCTCAAAACCGTCGAGTCCTATTGCTATGACGATTCGGAAGTGAATTGCCGTCAGTATGGCCGCTTGTACACGTGGGAGTCGGCGCGACGAGCGTGTCAATCACTGGAAGCTGGATGGCGGTTGCCGACCGACGACGAATGGCGGCAGATGACGAAGCACTATGGTGGGGTGGGGAACGATTCGGATGACAACGGTAGAGCCGCTTATGCGGCACTCCTGAGCAGGGGGAACTCCGGGTTCAATGCCGTGCTGGGTGGCAACCGGTCCGATGTTGGACAATACGCGCGATTGCAGGCGCACGGGTTCTACTGGACGGCATCAGAAAACGATCCAGGCAGCGCCCCGTTTTACAACTTCGGCCTCGGCAGCCAGGCTCTCTACCGTCAGAGCCAGGGCGAGAAGCAGATGGCAATTTCCGTGCGGTGTGTCAGGGATTGACGGCTGCAGTCACGGTCAGGTGTTGGGCAAGCCTTTGAGCCCCACGTGTAGTCACGCGGCGATGCCACCTTCGAGGTGACCGCCGCTCCATTGGAGAATGGCATGGCAATCGAAGACGACGATCCAAACATTTCGAGGGACGACAAGACTGACGCCTTTGCGGGGTCGGATCGGCACGAGGCCCGGAACGAAGGGGGACCGCAAGGCGCTCCAGTATGGGAAATTGAGAAAAAACTCTTGAGTGCGGCCGAGGAACTAGGCACCTGGCTGGGAACGGCCGAGCGAAAGACGACTGAATTCCTCGGTCAGCAAAAGACGATTACAGACCAGCTCGTCAGAATCAGAGACACCGCCGCCAAGCTTCTGGCGCAGATCGAAAAGGGGCGTGAGCGTTCGCGCTGAGAGCTGCAGCCACATCGCCGATTCGATTGAGATCGAGCCATTCGCCCGCGTCCGACAACCACGCGACCGGCTGAGGGTCCGCTCAATGCGCAGGGTGAAGCAGCGTGTTCATTTCGGACACGAGGTCGCGCATCGACTCGCTTGAGCCAGGAAGCGACGTGGTTT
>JANOJK010001071.1:0-1689 GCA_031408165.1 Acidobacteriota bacterium
GGTCCTGGGATGCGGTTGGATCGCTCAGCGCCGCTAACGCAGCGTCGATCGCTTCACGCAGGGAGGCGACGTACCGATCGCCACCCAGCGCTTTCTGCGCCTGCGGTTCGTTCAGCACCGGCTCGCCCTGGGGCCACAGGCCGGCGATGACTGTCGCGTGGGGAGCGCGGTGCCGAAGTCGGCGGATCAGGTACCGCAGGTGCGCCGGCGCTCCACCCAGCTCCAGATGGGACAGGGTGATGACCGTGACAGCCGATAAATCCAGCTGCGCGATCATCTCGCGCGAAACGGATGTGTGGGGGATTCTGCGCGATGCGACACCTCGCTGGGCCAACAACTGCGCCATCATCGCCGACACGACATCGTCGAACGCGCCGCGACCTGCCACGCACGCGATGAGCCCGGTGGCGGTCCCCTGTATCCGCTCCTGATTCGAGGCTCCCGTGTGCTGTGCATCGACATGCTCTTCGAGGTCGCTGATGATGGCGAGTATGGAGCGTGTCATTTCGGTGGCGCGTTGCCGGCTGATCGTGCCGCGTGCCTCGTCGGCGGCGGCGAGCTTCAGCCCCGGCAGCACCACGCTGTCGTAATAGTCGACGAGCGATCGATCCGCGAGCATCTTCTCCGCCTGATCGAGCGCCTCGTCCGGGTCATTCGCCAGCGTGCGCTGGTAGAAGCGGTTCACCTCCGACAGGGCAGGCCGGTCGCCGAGCAGTACGTCGAAGAACTCGAGCGATTTGACATGCCGCCCCATGACGACGAGGCAGAGCGTCAGAGGCGTGGAGAGGATCAGTCCCACCGGACCCCAGATCCACGTCCAGAAGACCGCCGCGATAATGACCGACATGGGGGACAGTCCGGTGGAGTGGCCGTAGAGCAGTGGCTCGACCACATACCCGGTGAGAGGTTCGATGATCGCGAACAACAGCGCGACGTAGATGGTCGTCCACCAGCCGGGATCGACTGCCGCCGCAAGCGTCAGCGGGGCAACCGCCGCCAGCAGCGGCCCGACGTAAGGGACGAACCGGAGCAGACCCGCGAGCACCCCCCAGAGCGCTGCGGACGGTACGCCGATCAGCCAGAGTCCCACTCCGATCACGACACCGAAGCAGGTGTTCACGCCCAGCTGCGACACGAAGTATCGGCTGAGGCGTTGGCCCGCATCGTCCATCGCGACTGTCGTCCGGTGCAGATCCGTGGAGCCAAAGAGGCGTATGAACCTGTCGCGCAGATCCTCGCGCTGCATCAGAATGAAAATTGCAACGATCAAGACAATGACGGTGGTCTCGAGCGGTCCAAGGACCGGCTCGATCACGGCCCGAGCGACCGTGAGCACCGAGGACTTTGGCGTGGCGAGCTCGACGACGAGCGGCTGTTGCTGCGTGCCAGCACCCGTAAGAGCCGCCGCATCGGTTCTGCCCCCTCGCGGCCGAATGGCTGGAAGGGCAACCGGAACGGTCGCAGGCCTGCCTCCGCTGAGGAGCCGCGTGATTGAGGCGACGCGTGTGGTGGCAAGAGCCTGGATTCTCTCCACCTTGCTCTGGACGACCTCGACATACTGCGGGACATCGGCCGCCAGGGTGGCGGCCTGACTCCCGAGCAGCGTGCCGATGAGACCGATGGCTCCCAACGCCACGAGCACACTCACCGCGACCGCGGCGGCCCGCCACAATCCGAACCGCCGCAGGA
>JANOJK010000704.1:0-2701 GCA_031408165.1 Acidobacteriota bacterium
TGCTGCGTGATCGGGACGCCGTCCACCTTCGTGTCGCTGTTCTTCGTGTCCTTCGCCCACTTCTCGAAATCGAGCGTGCCCGGGAACGGCGTCAGCAGCACGAACTGCGCGAACGTGATGTCGGCTTTCTCCGCCAGCGCCACGGTGGCGGCGAAGGTGTCCTTCTTGTCGCTCGGCAGCCCGAAGATGAAGGAGCCGAGGACGTGGACGCCGTGCTTGCGGAACTGCTTCAGCCGCGCGATCAGCTCGTCACCGGCCAGGTTGAAGCCCTTGTAGACGTCCTTCAGCCCCTCGGGCGTGACGGCTTCCACGCCGACGAGCGCACCGCGGATGTGGGCGCGCCGCATGGCGTCGAGGAACTCGGTGTCCTCCGCCGCTTCCATCGTGATCTGGGTGAAGAAGACGATGTCGTCGGGCAGCTGTTCGAGCTGCGCCATCAGCGCGAAGCGCTCCGCGCGAAGCGCCTCGAGCTCGTGCAGGCGCGTCTTGTCGGCACGGCGCCGCGCCATCGCCAGGTCTTCGAACGAGACGGGGTAGAAGTTGTCGTCGGCGAGCGCGATGAACCGGAAGCCGAGCCGGCGCAGCTCCACGACCTCTTTGACCACCCGATCGACCTCGCGCTGCCGCGGCTCCTGGCCGTCGGTCCGCCACACGGAGCAGAACGAGCAGTGCTTCGGGCAGCCGCGCACGGTCTGCACCGAGGCCCACATGTACTTGTCCTTCGGCAGCAGGTCCCAGCGCGCCGGCAGGAACTGATCCCCGTCGATCCGTCCGCCCTCGTACACCCGCTGCGGGGTGCCGGCGAAGCAGTCGGCCACGACTTTCGACCAGATGACGTCGCCGTCCCCCTTGACGACCGCGTGCGCGGCGCCGTGCGCGTGCACCTCGTCGGGGAAGAGCGTGGCGTGAATGCCGCCGAAGACGACCCAGGCGCCGCGCTCGCGCGCGAGCCGCCCGATCTGGTAGCCGCGCAGCGCGTTGCCGGTATGGATCCCAATCCCCACAACGTCCCCCTTCGCGATCCGGGTCAAGTCGATCGGATCGAGGGTTTCGTCGAGGATGTTCGGGTCGCCCCACGTCGTCCCGGTGGCCGCCGCAAGAACATATAACCACCGCGGCGTGATGACGGCCACGCCGAAGGACAGGTTGCTCGGATTAATCAGATGTACACGGGACGACAACAGGTCACCTCTCAGAAAGAATGCAGTATCATACTGTGTCTCAGCATCTTGCGGGGAGAAACCTGCCCTTCCGGCGGGGCAGGGGGAGCAAACTCATGGCACACCGTTCACGACCCACCACCAATAAGCGCCAGCGGGAGCAGGCAAGGATCGCGAAACGCAACGATAAGGCCGCGCGTCTGGCCGACCGCGCCAAGAATACGGCCGATCGCGCGGGGCTTCCGGCCGGCGTCGACCCCGACATCGCCGACATCCGCCCCGGACCCCAGCCGCTGGCCGACTGGCAAATCGACGAGGCGGCCGCCGAAGAAAAGCCTGAAGAAGCCTAGCTCACCCGCCGGTTCTCAGTCCATGGCCCCTCCCTCCTGGTCCGTGGCGCGACTCACCTGGACGGACATCGCCCTCGTCGCACTCCTCGCCGCCGGCCTCTACGCGGGCGCGGGGACCCTGGGCGCCTACCTCGCCCGAGACGATTTCCAGTGGCTCAACGACGCGCGTGACATGGGCCTCCGCCATGCCTTCGTCGTCACGGCACGTTCTCATTTCTATCGACCCGTCGTCGAGGTCTGGTGGGTCGGCGCGACCGAGGTGTGCGGCGGGCGCGTGCCCTGCTATCACCTGCTCGAGCTGATGCTGCACGTGGCCAACGGCGTGTTGCTGCTCTTTCTGACGGCCCGCGTGTTCGGCCGCCGCGACATGGCCCTGGCCTCGGCGGCAATCTTCGTCGTGATCCCGTCCTACACCGAGGCGGTGGTGTGGATCTGCGCGGTCACGACCGCGTTTGCCGCCCTGTGGTACCTGCTCGCCCTGCACTTCGCGCTGACCGCCGCCCGGGACCCTGGAGCGCGGACGGCCTACTGGGCGTGTGTCGGCTCGGCCGCGGCTGCGATGTACTCGCACGAGGCCACCGTCACGCTTCTGGCGACCATCCCGCTCGTTGCCTGGTCCGCACGGGCGCCCCGGCGGCCGCGTGCCGCGGAGCTCGTCCCGTTTGTCGTGCTCGCCGCCGCGCTGGCCACGACGACGATTGTGGCCAACCGCCGCAATTACGTCTTCGCCGAGGGGCACTACGCGCCGGGCGTCCACGCCTTCGGGCATGCGCTCGACTACCTCAGGTCCATCTACGTCGGCTCGGGATCCGCGCCCGAGCTCACGATCGTGGCGATGTGCGTCGCGCTCATCGCCTTTCGCGGCAGCCGGCCGATGCGGGCGGGTCTGCTCTGGATGCTGCTGACGATGCCGCCGTACGTGTGGTTCACGTGGGGAAACGTCGGACGCTATACCTACCTGCCGTCCATCGGCGCGATTCTGGCCGCCGTCTGGTTGGCGGCGGACGTTGCCCGAAGCCGGCGGCGGGCGAGAACCCTCCTCGTCGGTGTCGGGGTGACTGCGGCTCTGGTCTTCGCCGTCGTCACCCGACAATACCTCTCGGTGTGGCGCGACGGAGAGAGCCTTTTCCGGCGGGCGCTCAGCGCGGGAGGAGACACGTACATGATGCGCTTCTGCCTGGCAGGCGAACT